>JAYEPE010000001.1:0-7121 GCA_034723735.1 Campylobacterota bacterium
TTACGAATAAAACGAGTATCTCTTATGTAGGTTATTATCAACCTAAGGGAGAAGATTTTTCAGACTATATCGTATCAAATTCAGTAGAGTTGAAAGTCAATGTTTATCAACAGCTTTATGTTCATTTCGTAGTCTATTATGATGTTGATTCAAAACCTGCAGTAGGTATTGAAGAGACAGATATTACCCAAAAAACAAGTTTTGCTTATGAGTTTTAAGACTTGACTTTAGCGAGGTAAAGCCTATGCGGAGGTGCTAGTTTTCGAGAGAGAGTCATAGCAAAAGCTGAAGTGCTTAAAAATAGTCACTGTAAAAGATGCGATATTGCTTAAGTTAGTGCCATTTGCAATTGGGGGGGGGTAATTATTTTGACATCAGCCGTTTCTAAAATAGTGAAAAGTTGGTTTCAAACGAAGCCTGAACTATTTAAGATTTTACCAAGTGAGTTTCAAGATATTGCTTTTGGAATGGTACAACGTGGTGAAACTTGACAGCTATTTAAGTCATAAGTGTGTACAATGTGGATATAAAAGGAAATTGCTTGGATGCTAAAGAAGTTATAAAAATCTTGAAGAAAAATGGATTTACTCTAAAATCTCAAAAAGGTTCTCATAGTAAATATATTAAAGATGCTAAAACAGTAATAGTTCCAGTACATGCCAAAAAAGATATTCCTATAGGTACTCTCAAAAATATTGAACTACAAAGTGGAATAAAAATAAAATAGGAGTGACAAGATGGAATATATAGCTTTTATACATAAAGAAGAAAATGAATATATTGGTGTAGTCCCTGATTTAAATTATGTATCTAGTTACGCAGATACCTTTAGAGATGTTGTTCATAATATTATCGAAGCGTGTGAGCTTTATTGTGAAGATTTAAAAACACTTCCTAAGTCATCTAGCTTAGAAGATCTGTTAAAAAATGCTTCTATCGAAAAAAACGCAACGCCTCAACTGATAGATATTAAAGTTGAAAAATTAAAAAGAATTAATGTCATGATGCGAAGTGATATTATAAATATTTTACCTCAAAGGCTTGTAGATTTTAATGGAAATCGTAGTGCTTATCTTCAAAATCTAGTTCTTCAAGATTTGCGCTCTCACAATATAACTACTACAGAGTAGTAGGCTTAATATCTAAGTTAAAAAATTTTAATGGGTGCCAAAAATCCTATACTTGATTTTAGCGAGGTAAAGCCCCTGTGGGGGTGCTAGTTTTCGTGAATGAATGGCTTTACATGTAAGCTGTTCTTTTAGTTGTTCTGGGCTTAATTTTTTTTCTGAAATGCCTAGCAAAAATCCCATCATAAGACGAATTTGACTTCGTAAAAAACCATTGGCCTCAAAATAGAGTATGGTTTTCCCCTTGGATTGATAGGCAAAAGCTTTATAGATAATGCGTATAGAACTTTTCGTGTCACTTCCATTTTTCATAAAATTTTTAAAGTCATGTTCACCTTCAAAAAGTTTTATAGCATGTGATATTTTTTTAAAATCGAGTGTTTTTACAAAGCTAATATAAGGTGCCTCAAAAGGATTCTCCTCTTGCTTACTGAGCACATAGCGATAGATACGACGAGTGGCACTATAGCGTGCATGAAAATCATCTTCAACACCTTGAATCTCTCTTACATGTAAAGAGCGAGGGAGTTGATGGTTTAGCATTGCTTTGAGTTTATCGAGTCTATTCCAGAACTCAGGGAGGCTTACATGTAAGACTTGTCCTGTAGCATGAACATCTCGATCGGTACGTCCTGAAGCGATGGCAATATCAGTGATACCTAAGTTGCAAAGTACCCCTTGAAAGGTTCCCATAACTGTTTTAGGTGTTGATTTTTGACTTTGAGAGCCCATAAAAGCTGAGCCATCGTAGCTAATGGTGATTTTAACTTTCAAAAGTGCGCCAATACCTGCTTGCGATACATCATATATGTGATACTAAGCCATGCAATAATGACTACTGGTATAGTATAAAACTGTAAGATATCTTGAAGTCCCATAACAGCCCCGTAATAGAATAAGATACCTAAAAAGAGTGAGAGATAGATATGAGATTTTTGATGGCGTTCATGCATCACACTGATAGCGACAATAAAAAAAAGACTAATTACAGGAAAGATGCTCAAAAGCACATCTGTAATAAACATCTTAATCTTTTTATCACGACGCTCAGGATCAAGCCAAAACTTAACAGGGCTAAGATATGTTCGTAGGTCAGTAACTAAGACATTATTGATTGCCATCTCATCAAAATTCATTTGTGAGAGACTTTTGTCAGTATATCCATAGCCTTGACCCTCACTCAGTTTAAGAGTAAGAACACCTTTATCATTCATCACCTGTGCTTTTTTTGCACCAATAAGGAGTTCTTCTTCAACATCCTTATGAAAAAGAAAAACATCACCATAGCTATTATCGGGATTGGCTTTTCCAATATATAAAAGCCAGTCTCCAAAGTTATGTCCAAATTCTGAAGCAGAGAGGTTAAAGTTTGCCTCACTTTTTTTGTAGCGTAAAAAGTTGGTTGAGAGTACTGTAGCGTGAGGAAACATAATGAAAAAGTTAAAACTTAGTAGTAGCATCAATAAAATTGCGGGTTTTAATAAGGTTTTTATAATAAAACTAGGTTTAATTCCCATAGCAAAGATAACAACAATCTCATTATCGGTGGAAAGCTTATGTAAGGTGAGTGAGGCAGAGACAAAAAAAGTAACAGGGAGGGTATAAAAAAGGAGCTCAGGAAGTACAAAAAGATAGAGCTTAAACATCTCCCAAACACTCACTTGAATCACCGAAGTGTAGGTTGCAAGTTTGATTAAAAAGATAACTGATGCAATAGCAAACAGTGGTATAAAGATAGAGAAGAAAAGAATCGTAAAGTTATTTATAATGTACTTACGAAGTCTATCCATATAGCGAATCCAAATAGTTCATGACTTGCGTATCAAAGATAAAGACAAGAAATGTTGCCATGGCTAAAAAGGGGATAAATGGGACTTGTAAACTCTCTTCATCCTCTTCATCTCGTAGTAATAACATTGCAGGTAAGGCTAAGAGTGCAGAAACGAAAATAGCAGCCAAGGTGAGCTTAATCCCTAAAAGAGCACCCATCGTTGCTGCAATCATAATATCAGCCTCTCCCATAGCCTCTTTTTTAATAATATAAGAGAGATAAAAACGAAGCAGAGTAAAGCCCCCAGCAAAGAGTAAAGCATCAATGCCGTGTTGCATAAACATGGGAAAAGAGTACGCACTTACAATGGCTATACTGAGTGCTAAAAGATTAAGTGAGTCTGGAACCATTTTATAGTAAAAATCAATAACAGAAAGTGCCAATAAAAGTAAAAAAACTATGGCTATTCCAAGAGTAGCAAATGAAATTCCCATCTTCATAAAGACTAGTAAAAAGATAATGCCGCTGAGCATTTCAATAATAGGATATTGTTTAGAAATAGGTGCGTCACAAAAAGAACATTTTCCCCGAAGCATCAGCCATGAGATGATGGGTATATTGTGCCATGGTTTGAGTTTAGCATTACATGTAACACAGTGTGAAGCAGGAAAAACAACACTCTCCTCTTTAGGAATACGGATAATAAGCACATTCATAAAGGAGCCAATTAAGGTTCCGAGTATAAAAATTAAGAGTAGTTCCATTATTTAAGTCCTCCAAAGCGACGTTCGATATTTTTAAAGTTTTTTAGAATAGATTCTAGCTCATTTGGCGTAAAATCTGGCCATAAGGTTTCAGTAAAAAAGAGTTCAGCGTAAGCTGATTGCCAAAGTAGAAAGTTTGAAAGTCTATGATCACCACCGCTACGAATAAGAATATCAACAGGCATAGAAGTGTCAAGTGCATATTCTAAAGAGGCCTCGGTGACTTCTATATTTTCTTTTATCAGACTATTGACTGCGCGAATCACCTCATTTTTTGAACCATAATTAAGAGCGAGTGATTGGGTTAAACCTTTACATGTAAGGGTTTTCTCTTCAACATTTTTGATGGTATTTTGAAGTTTTTTGCTAAATCCTGAAATATCACCAATGGCTTTAAAGCGAATATCATTTTTCAGATAGATAGGAAGCTCTTTTTTAAGCCAGTTATCAAGCAGTTTCATTAAAAAATCTACTTCATATTTAGGTCGTTTCCAGTTTTCGGTGCTAAAGGCATAAAGGGTTAAGCGTTCAATCTCTTTATGATTGGAACAAAAAGTTGTGATATCACGTACCACTTCAGCACCTTTTTCATGACCTTTAACCCGCTTTTTTCCCTGAGCTTCTGCCCAGCGACCGTTTCCATCCATAATAATGGCGATATGTCGTGCTTTATTTCCCATTTAGAGCTCTTTGGCTTCATGAAGAATATCAAGAGAGAGGCTAAGTTTATCACTCTTAGGAAGGGGTTTAATACCTTTAGCGGTGATAAAATCTATCTGATTATCAGAAGTTCCAAAACTTTGTGAATTTTCTAAAAGATTTAAACATACCGCATCAACATTTTTGCTATCTATTAGCGATGAAGCATTGTGCGTGGCAGTTTTAGAGTCCATCTCTGCTTTGAAGGCGATGGTTTTAAGTCCATTTTTATCTATATTGCTTAAGAGGTCACTGTTTTGTTTTAGGGGGAGTTCCCAAGTCTCACCAATATCACTTTTTTTGAGTTTACCCTCTTGAGCAAAGACTGGAATATAATCACTAACCGCTGCCGCCATAAAAAGATAGGGCTCTTTTTGGATGAGTTGAATCTGCTCACTGCTCATAAGTGAAGCTTTGGACATCACGCCCTTTTTAGCAATACGTATGGAATCAACAAGGTACTCATGCATCTCAGCAGAATCTTGAACATCGATAGTATGAATATCTTTTGGAAGCGTATTTTCAAAACGTGTGGCAATGAGATTGACATCAGCACCTTTAAGATAGAGGGCTGTAGCTAAGGCAGATGCCATCTTCCCACTTGAGAAGTTACTCAGATAACGGACATCATCAATTTTCTCAATTGTTCCGCCTCCAGTAACAATTACACGGCGATTTTTCCAAAATTCTTCTTGTAAAAGCAGTCGTGAAGCGTGCCAAAAGATATTAATAGGGTCAGCTAGTGCTCCATCACCAGTCGTTTGACAGGCAAGCTCTTTTGTCTGTGTTGCTACAAATTCGTAGTTGGCAATGCCTAGCATTTTAAGTGAAGCTTGAGTGATGGGATTATTGAGCATGTTAGTATTTGCCGCTGGGGCTAAAAGTTTTATTTTAGGATCTGCTAAAGCACATTGGCTAAGAAGATTATCTGCAAGACCATTGGAGAGTTTAGCAAGAGTATGAGCACTACATGGTGCGATAAGATAAAGATCCGCCCACTCAGTAATATTGATATGGTTATGATCATCCGCCCATGATTCACTACTCTCATCAAGGACTCTGTTATGACTCAGCGTCTCTAGGGTCAGTGGGGTAATGAATTTTTTAGAGGCTTCACTCATCACAACACGAACTTCAGCACCTGCTTTGATAAAAAGACGCACTAATTCAGCACTTTTGTAAGCTGAGATAGAGCCCGTAATACCAAGAAGTACTTTTTTTCCTTGAAGTAGGTTTGGTGAAATCATTATGAAGAGCTTCTAAAGAATTTATAGAAGAATTTTTTGATAATTTTGATTTCAGGACGGCTAATAGCGAGAGAACCTTTTTCTATTATATTTGCACTTACAGTTGTTCCTGCTGCAACGATAACATCATCTTCAATTACACACGGTGCAACAATCTGCGTATCACTTCCGATAAAGACGTTTTTACCAATAGTAGTTTGATATTTTTTCTTACCATCATAGTTACATGTAATAGTTCCTGCTCCAATATTAGAGCCCTCATCAATCGTTGCATCACCAATATAGCTGAGGTGTCCTGCTTTGGCTCCTTTGAGTGTTGATTTTTTGATTTCAACAAAGTTTCCAACATGGCTATCTTCAAGATGTGAGAGTGGGCGTAGATGTCCCATTGGTCCTAGATCGGAATTTTTCATATAACTCTCTTCAACAACACTGTGGGCTTTAATATGAGAGTTGATAATCAGTGAATCTCCTGTAATACGTGCACCATTTTCAATAATACACTCTTGCTCAAATCTAACACCCTCTTCAATGTAAATAGTCTCAGGAAGCTGCATACTCACACCCTGACGCATCCAATAATCTTTGATACGATCTTGCATAATCACTTCGGCACTAGAGAGATCTGCTTTGGAATTGACCCCTTTAAACTGCTCTTCATCAACTAATAGAGGGGATATCTCAAGATTATCAGCACGCGCAAGAGCGATAACATCAGTGAGATAATACTCACCTTGGGCATTATCATTAGAGAGTTTTGCCAAATAAGACTCTAAAACATTTTTCTTAAAGCTATAGATTCCTGCATTAACATGGGTGACTTTTAGTTCTTCTTCAGAGGCATCTTTTTGTTCTACAATATATTCAACACCCACATCAGAGATAACAACACGCCCATAACCATCAGGATTTTCAAGATCAAAAATTGACATTGTAATATCAGCGTCAGAGTCAATAAAGCCTTGTAGAGCTTTAGAGGTAATCAAAGGCATATCCCCATTAAGAACAAGTACTTTTTCATGTTTGGGCGTGATATTCATCACTGCACCACCCGTTCCAGGATAATTTTCAGCATCTTGAACTACAAAATCAATATCACTGAAATAGCTCTGCATACTTTCTATAACGCGCTCTTTTTGATGAGCAACAACGACACTAATATCATCACTAATCTCTTGAGAAGCCTTGATAATATGAAAGAGCATCGGCTTACCACTGATAGGATGTAAGACCTTAGCCATATCAGATTTCATACGACTGCCTTTACCGGCAGCTAAAATTACGATAGAGAGATTGTGAGACATGAAAATATCCTTATAAAATAT
The DNA here is from genome assembly GCA_034723735.1 of Campylobacterota bacterium. Classification (GTDB taxonomy): domain Bacteria; phylum Campylobacterota; class Campylobacteria; order Campylobacterales; family Sulfurimonadaceae; genus S010-53. The sequence goes on from JAYEPE010000001.1 coordinate 6,934, forward strand.
CTACGATTATAGCATTTTATATGTTAGGTTTAAAAGTAATTTTTTTTATTCTAAAGAGTAGTAAGGTGGCTATTGTTCCAAAAAGGGCACCTGCTAGGACATCGCTGACATAATGATTCCAGTTTAAGACACGAGAGAGTGCCATAACAATCGAATCTAAGGTGAACCCTATACCTCTTTCTTCTTAA
>JAYEPE010000002.1:0-7100 GCA_034723735.1 Campylobacterota bacterium
GCTTCAAAAAATGGACGTATCTCTATTGTTGATGCTGATTATATTCATATTCCCTCACATCGTATTGCACAGAGTATTACACGACTAAGTAATGAAATGAGGGGATTGTAAATAAAAGCACGATATAATAAAAGCATGTTACGTATTATTTTTATTCTATTTATTATTATCACAAGTCTTTTTGCAGATCGAGCGTTGCAACTTAAAAAAATGCAAAATGAAGGCCGTGTGGCACTTGTTATTGGAAATGCTGACTACAAGGAACAAGCACTTAAAAATCCTCTTAATGATGCTTGGGCAGTCAAAACTGCCTTAGAAGAGCGAAATTTTAAGGTTTTTTATCTTGAAAATGGTAAACGACGTATTATGATACAGACAATGGAGCGTTTTATTCGTTCTCTTGAACGCTCAGCTATTGGCTTAGTCTATTACGCAGGACATGGAGTAGAAGTGAATGGGGAGAATTTTCTTATTCCTGTTCATAGTACTATTGAGAGCGAAATGGATGTTAAATACGAAGCTATCAGTATGACGCGCCTTATTGCCGATATGCAAAGAACAAGAAGCCGTCTCAATATCTTTGTTATGGATGCCTGTCGCAATAATCCTTATCGTGAAGCCACACGTGGTGGTGCTGGGGGAGGATTAGCCAATGTTGAAGCGGAAGGTTTTTTTATTGCCTTTGCTACCGCACCAGGAAAAGTAGCCAAAGATGGAAAAGGAGATCATGGTCTTTTTACCAACTACTTTTTGCACTATATCAAAAAAGAGGGCATGCCACTTCGTGAGGTTTTTCATAATGTACGTCAAAATGTATATCGTGATAGCAACAAAGAGCAGTTGCCTCTAGTGCGCAATGGTATTGGAATGGGAGAGTTCTATTTTACGCTTCCAAAAATTGTCTTACCAACACAAAGAGAAATCAAACCTCCTCTTGTGCCTACAACAAGAGCTGAAAAACAAGCTATAAGTAAATATAAACTTTATATCAATGCGCTTCCTAAGCAATCTCATATTTATATCACAAATATCAAACCAAAATATCATGATGGTATTCTTTTAAAAAAAGGCTCTTATGGCATAAAAGTGACTGCCTCAGGGTATAAAACTTATACAGATACTATCAGCATAATAGAAGATACAACACTCACTGTCGTACTAGAAAAGTCTGCAAAACATCTTGCACAAACCTCAAACCCTAGCATTCATAAAGGTGCTTATTGGAAAGATCCTCAAACACAACTGTATTGGCAAGATGAAATTCAAAAGACATCTCTTATAAATTACTGGAGTGACGCGGTTGCTTTGAGTTGGGATGAAGCTAAAAGATACTGTGAAGACTTAACTCTTAATGACTATAGAGATTGGCGTCTGCCTACACTTCCTGAGCTTTTTGGGATTATTGATTATGAACGTTATGAGCCAGCTATAGATAAACATATTCAAAATGTCGCTTCAGGTTTTTACTGGACAGACTCAAAAGTAGTTCCTGATACAAGTGGTTTTTTCTCAAATATGTTTGGAGGATCAGATGAAAAAGCAGAAGCAACAGAGGCATGGGTTGTCTATTTCTTAGATGGAACAACCGAAACAGCAACATTCTCAACAGATGGTCATGTGCGCTGTGTGAGAGGAGCAAAAAAATGAGATACTATTTAATACTGTTTTTCCTTATAAGCTCACTAAGTGCACAAAGCTATTCTTATAATGCGCTGCTGTGGCAAGATGATAGTGGAGTTAGCGCACAAGAGTATGATCAAGACGAAGCAAAAGCATATTGTGAATCTTTGGAGCTTGAGGGCTATTATAATTGGCGTTTACCTAGTCTTGAAGAACTTTTTAGTTTGATTGATATTAGTAAAAGATCTCCTGCAGTAGTTGATGGCATTAGTACATGTGCTAAGGATTACTATTGGAGTAGTACAATATTTGCTAGTGATAACTACTCCTATTGGAGTATTGATTTTACAACAGGAAAAACTAAAGTTTTTTCTCCAGGGACATCACTGTTTGTACGTTGTGTACGCTAAATAATGATTAGACTTGATTCTCTTACATGTAAGTATGAAAATCGGACTGTCTTAGAAGATGTTTCTTTACATGTAAAGCAACATTTGAGTGTCTTAGGGGCTAATGGATCGGGTAAAAGTACCTTTGCAAAGGCACTTTGTAAGCTAATTGATTATGAAGGGATTATCTCTCTTGATAATATAGATATCAAAAACCTCTCTTCTTTAGAGTTAGCCAAGAGTATTACATATATTCCTGCAAAACTTGAAGTGTATGATCCATATATTAGCGTTTATGAATTTGTACTTTTAGGGCGTTTCGCTTATAAAAAAAGTTTTTTTGAGTATAGCCAAGGTGATAAACAATGTGTTGATGAGAAGTTAAAACTTCTAAATATTGAACATCTTCAAGAGTATCATGTTGCAGATTTAAGCTCAGGTGAGCAACAGCTTAGCTTGATCGCGCAGGCACTTACCCAAGAGAGCAAGATTATCATCTTTGATGAGCCCACAGCTAATCTTGACCCATATAACTCAAAAATTATTGCTAATCATATTAAAAGACTCAAAGAGTCGCATCAGGTGATTTTAATTACTCATGATTTACATCTTAGTAAGTATATTGATAATCCTATACTCTTTATCTCTCAAAAAAAGACACATTATTATGATGATAGAGCTAGTTTTTTTGATGAAGCAGTTTTACAAGAGCATTATGGTGTCACTTTTGATGCTTTGGCAGTACAATATGAGTAGATATATTATCTGGAGTGCTTTAGTAGCACTCTTTGTATTAGCACCTTTTATAGGAAGTGCCTCCTTACATGTAAGTGAGATTTTTACTCTTGACTCTTTAAGTTCACGTATCTTTTTTGAACTTCGGTTGCCACGGGTACTCTTTGCTTTTTTTGCAGGGATAATTCTTGCTCTCAGTGGGCTACTGTTTCAGACACTTTTTCGTAATGCTTTAATGACTCCTTATACCTTGGGTATCTCAAGTGGTGCTGTTTTAGGAGCTGGTCTAGCTATCAAACTTGGTCTAGGAAGCTTGGCATTTGGTATTGCAGCAGTGAGTCTGTTTGGTTTTATTGGAGCGATGCTAACGATACTTCTACTTATTGCACTTGCACGGTATATTAAACATGAGTACAGCACTTCTCTTCTGCTCTTGGGGATTGCGCTATCACTTTTTTATACCTCATGTTTGATGATTCTGTTTTACCTTGGAAGTGCCTTGGAAAATGATATGCTTTTACGCTTTACTATGGGTTCACTCTCCGTAATTGGCTGGCAAAGTCCTCTACTTATAGCACTAGCATCACTACTTTTAGTGAGTTTTATCTTTGCCTATCGTTTTGAATTGCAACTGATGAGTATCTCTGATGAATCAGCACGACTCAAAGGTGTTAATACTAAAAAAATCAATCTTATTTTGCTCGGTGTCTCTTCTTTTGCAATTGGAATATTAGTAAGTATCAGTGGTCCTATTGGCTTTGTTGGACTTATTGTCCCGCATATTGTCTCCAAGCTTTACCCCTCTAGTGTCAATAAGCGTATTATTAAAACGGCACTTTTTGGGGGATTCTTTCTTGTATTTTGTGATATGTTAGTTCGTCTTATGCTCACACAAAGCGAACTTCCTATTGGAATTATTACCGCACTTATTGGGGGTCCATTTTTTATCTATCTTATTATCAATAAAGGACGCTCATGAGTTATCAAGAGTGGTTTGATACCCATGCTAAAAAACACCTAACTATCATCTCAAAACTTCGTAAGAAAAATTATAATAAAGCAGATATTATCTCCTATTTTGACTTTGAAAATATGTGTCATGAAGAAGAAGATTTCTGCCCTCTTTATAAGGAGAACAAAAAATGTCATGAGATAGAGCATCTTAACTGTTATCTCTGTGCATGTCCTAATTTTAGATTTGATGATAAGGGTATTGAAACCTTACAAGAGAAGATGCAATACAGTTTTTGCGCTATCAATTCTAAAGATGGTATTCAAGGAATCTATGGTGATTGTATCCATCAAGACTGCTCAAAATGCACAATACCACACCATAAAAGCTATGTTGAAGCACATTTTGATTGGGATTGGAAAAAGATTATGAGTGATTGTAAAAATTAATGGTATAATATTTTCAAATATATAAAGGCAGACAATGGGTAACATATTAGTCGCACTTTTTGCTATTATCATTGATCGATATTTTGGCGCATTTAACTTTCCTAAGCATCCCGCAGTCATTATTGGTGAGTTGATTGACTCTTTTGAAGAGAGTTATTATAAAGACTCTTTTTTCAGAGGTTTTTTACTTGTTAGTTTTGTTATAGGTGTTATTAGTATTTTTGCTTTTTCCATTAGCTTTTATCTAGGACAATTTAACATTGTTGTCAATACTCTCTTCTCTTCTATTATCGCTTCATTTTTTATTAGACATAGACGACTAAGTGATTTTGTCACGGGTGTTCTTAGAGCAGAAAATACTCAAGATAGAAAAGAGACTTTTTGCAAATTTGTCAAAGGTGATTGTGATAAGCTAAGTGAAGATACTATCTATAAAACAACGATAAAAACCTATGCAAAGCACTTAAATAATGATGTTATTGCTCCAATATTTTATCTTTTACTTTTTGGATTACCTGGAATAGTTCTTTACAAAACAATCAGTATTATCACTACTATGGCTGATACAAAAGAAGAAAAATATAGACGATATGGAGAATTTGCATCAAGTTTAGATAAGTTACTTACCTTCATTCCTAAATATATTACAGCCACACTTATCACCCTTGTTTCTCGTACAAAAGAGAATCTATCTCTGTATGAAAAAGCAGAGATATATAAAAATCCACACAGTGCATTATCACTCGCTGTTACTAACAAGATGATCCATTTACAATTTCATCTTATTAAGGTGCTTACTATAAGAAATCAAATTGATCTATTTATTATTCTTGCACTTGCATTGGTTTATTTTTTATTGCTATTATTGGCTTCATGACACTTTATCAACTCTCAGACAATACCCCAAGTCACCTACGAAAAGGTAAGGCTGACTTTCTACTCGCTGCTTCAGTAACACAGACATGTATGATTGAAGGAATTAAGTCTATTTAACACGTCCATTTTTATCTGTTTTAACAATATAGACATCTTTATCACGGGTACGTTCATCTGAAATTTCACCTACAATAATGTAACCATCTTTTGTAGCTGCTAAATCATAAGCAGCGTCATCTTGTTTTTGACCAAAGATACGTTCCCAGAGAAGATCACCTGTTTTAGAGATTTTAAAGAGATACATATCTGATCGGAAAGATTCCCCATAGCTTGAAGCCTTTCCTGCAATAATATAACCACCATTATCTTCAATAATGGCATATCCCTCTTCATCTTTAGTACCACCGTAGGCCTTATGCCAAACGCGGTTACCATTTTTATTCATTTTAACGACATACACATCACTATAGCGTCGCCCAAAACTCTCTGTTGTTCCTACTAAAACATAGCCATCAGAAACTTCAATAATATCATGTGCCACATCATCATCACTACCGCCAAAAGCACGTGACCAGAGACGATTTCCTCTATCATCCATTTTTAAAACATAGGCATCAAGGTCACCATGCCCAAAACTCTCTGTTGCTCCAGCAAAAATAAAATCACCAGCTGTTTCAATAATTGCATTTGCCATATCTTCATCGTCACCACCAAAGCGTCGTTTACCTACAACTTGACCACTCTTATCTGCACTCAAAATATATGCATCAATTTGTTCATTGAAAAGTTTAGGATGACGTTCTGTTGCGGCAATCATAAAGCCATTTTTACGTTTTACAATATCATTACCTGAGTAATAATCATACTTATAAGAGTAAAAAGCACGTTCCCAGATAAATTTACCACTCTTTTGGATTTTGACAAGATAGATACTTTTTCTATCATTTCCAAGTTTATCTGAAGAGCCAACGATAACAAAGCCATCATCTGTTTCAACAACAGCATTTCCCTCTTCATCTTCTTTGGTCCCTAGATGTTTAGACCAAATTTTATCTCCATTCTTATCGAGTTTAATAATATAAATATTAAAAAAACGATTTTTTGAAAAGCTTCTAGATTTACCTACAATGAGATACCCATCATCTAAAACAATAACAGATTTAGCAGTATCTGTATCTTTCCCACCAATTCTCTGCTCAAAAGTAATCGCATTGGTACTTTTTTGAGATGCTTCTACGTGATTTACTGCACCTAAGGTCAGTGCTATCATTGAAGTTAGCAATAAAGTAGCATAAGTTTTTTTCATAATTGTTCCCTTGCATTATATAAGTGATAATTATACAATAAGAGGGAGATATTCTTTTAATATTTGCTCTTTATCTTAGAAATTATTGATAGTGACGTATCACAATGAAACATTCCCTCCTTACATGTAAGCATTATTATTTTGGCATTATGGGTACTTATGGCGTTACAGAAATTCACCTCTTTTTTAGTGTCCATTACAAAACGTTTTAGGTGTCCGGATGCTCCGTCATGTGCCATCATAGAAAGAGAGCATGCTCACATAAGTGCTCTTTGAGAAAAACTTAGCTACAATCGCACTCTTCAATTAGAGAGGTGGCCGAGTGGTCGAAGGCGCACGCCTGGAACGCGTGTGTAGTTCATTCTACCGAGGGTTCGAATAACTCGTGAGGTATCTTTAAGAACCCCTAAAATAGGGACTTTGAAGAGAAAATCTAGCTTGAAAAAGCTGAGTGCGTCACTAATGCGTCACTAAATAAATACGCTAGAATAAGAAAAAATAATATATGGTTCAGTGTCCGAGTGGTCTATGGTGCAACCTTGGAAAGGTTGTGTGGAGTCAAATCCACCGCGGGTTCGACTCCCGCCTGAACCTCCATAAATAGGCAGTTTTAAGCCTTTTCTCCGAAAATACTTTTCCCTTTAAGATTATTACTTTTAACCACATTAGAAACATATGTATTTTGAGTGACGATACTATTATTATGTCCTAACAGTCCGCTAACTGTAGTTATACTTTCTAGTCCGTTATGGATAAGGTTAGTCGCAAATGTG
>JAYEPE010000003.1:0-7065 GCA_034723735.1 Campylobacterota bacterium
GATATATATAAAGAAACAGGTGTTTACGAAGCCTTAAAAGTAGCTAAACAACTTAAAAACACACAAAATGATCTCACAAAAGAGAAAAAAGTATATACACTGGGTACTAATGGTGTGCAATCATTAAACCCCCATAAATTCACTAATTGTCAACAACTGTAAAAACCCACTAGAACCCCTAAAATACGAGACTTAACTAAAAATCCTTTTTTCGCTATACTGTCACTAACTGTCAATAAAACTCATATCAGGTTGGAAATAGGTTGGAAAAATGGCGAAGATGGTAAAGATAGAAGATGAAATTGGTCTGTATGAAAACGAATTAGTAAATGGAGACAAAACCTACTATTACAAATACAAAGATAAGTTTGGTAAGACTATTGATGTGAAAGTTGGTCGTTACTCCGAAGGCTATCGTCTTCAAGATGCACGAAATGCTAGAGCTGATGCAATTGTCGAGCAAAGAAAAACTCCAGAGCCATTATTAAGACAAAAAAATAAGAAGAGAATTGTTATTACCTTCCAAGACTTAGCTGATAGATACTACACAGATAAGAAAAATATGAAAAGCTATCAAGATAGTATAAACAAGTATAACGACAAGATAAAGCCTATATTTGGCAAAAAGAATGTGCTTGCAATTAAGTTTGAAGATATCGAACAGTTTCAAATGAATCTTATGGAGATGTATGCTCCTGCATCAGTAAATTATTTTACAGCTATTGTAAAGTCAATCTTCAATCATGCAATTGAGCGTGATGTTATCAATATTGCAAGTCCAGCAAAAAAGATAAAGCAACTCAAGTTAGACAATAAGAGGGAAAGAGTTTTGAGTGGAAGAGAAGCGATACTTCTATTAAAAAGTATAGAGCACAATAGAAAAGCCTACTTGTTTGCCATGATTTCTCTATCGACTGGGGCTCGACCTGATGCAGTTATCTCATTACGGAAACTTGATGTCAATACTCGTAAGAAAGAGATTACATTCAAAGCTATGAAGCGACGACCAAAATACACTAATCCTATTGGCAAAAGACTACTTCCAGTTCTAAGGGAATGGGTTAAGGATCTTCAACCTGATGAGTATCTCTTCTATAGAGAGAACCCAAAACTAGATAAGAAGAATCATATTTCGTATCAAAGTATATTAGATAGAATTCAACCAAAAATGGATAAGTTATTTAATATAGGGTTTGAACCTAATGATAGAATCAACAGGGTAACTCTATATACATTTCGTCATACATTTGCAACATACCTTGCCTATAAGGGTGTTGATGCATTCACTCTAAAGACTGCTATGAATCATGCAGATTTAAAGATGACAGAGAGATATGTTAAGCCCTCTATGGAAAAAGTTATAAAGGCATTGGGGTAGTGATGGAAAACGAACAATATTTAGACTTAATGTTTGAAAGATATAAGCTATGGCTTGATAAGTCAAAGCCCTTAACAAAAGAAGAGGCTGCATTTGAATATCTGAAGCGAAATCCATACTTTATTGAGACTATATTATTTCATGAAAACCATCTGAGAGCGTATCCTAATTACAAAAGTGATGATAAGCAAATGTTTGAAGTTATGAGGATTAAGCATCATATGTATGCACTCCTCAGTAAGATCTTTCTTTATACAGGTTCAGATATAGCAAATAAGTATAGAGTTTATGAAGAAGATAAGACAAATGATATGAATCTTGCTAACTTTCTATCATTTGACAAATCAAACCTAGAAGATGAAGGGTATCCCTATGATTACTCAGGTATCTATTACCCACAGCCTTCCATGCAGAGTGAAAACAAATCTTACAAAACTTCAAACAGTGTCAAAAAGCAATATCCAGTAGACTCTGGAGCACTCTTAAAAGATATTGAGCAAGAACGGTGGCTGTCACATCTACTTCCATCACTTTTTCTTAACATAAATCCATTCTATTCATCTGATCGTCTAAAGTCTGACTTAGCGAAACTGCTAAGTATTATCTCAAATGATGAAGCTGTTGAGACAGAAGAGGTAGACGGTGATTGGAAAAGGTATTATCAATATGCTATCCCTGAGATTTTAATTAATGAAGATGCTACAGAATTTGAGTCATTTGCTGCACCAAAGTTTACATCAGATATCTCTACTGTGTCACTGATGATGTATGATTTACGATATATGTTTCATTTTAAAGCCCCTGAATTAGAGAATCTTTTACTGGAGAAGTTTTCAACACACGAATATGCTAAATACAAAATTGATAAGTATTTTGATTCTAGTGGTGCAAGTGATTGCTATTCAAGCATAGTTTATGCTAAAGAGTTTAATAAAACAAGAACTAGAGAAGTACGTAAACGCATCAATGGAGGTTACTTGGATTTCATATATCCTAAAGAATCTATCATTGCACACTTCAGGCTTGTTCAAAAAGAAGGACTCAAAGAATTTGAGAAACATTTTGAGGATGTTCCAGAGGAAGAACCGTCGATAACCAAAGATAAATTTTGGGAAGCACTCAAAACCCATCATAAGTCTAGAGAACACATAGCAGATATATATGCTATGGGAATTGTAAATGTACGAGATTTCACAGCTGATGAATATAGAGAGTGGTCGGCAGATATACATAACTTACTAAAGGAGACAAAGACAAGTAAGAATATCTTCTCAATTCTTTTACTCTAACCCTCAAGAACAATCACTTATCTTCTATTTCTACCTAAAACTACTAGAAACAAGCAGTAAAAACTAGGTACTGCATTTTTACCCCCGACTGATTTTATCACTTTTATTAAAATTGTGCCACTCGAGAAATTAAGGTGAGGCGTCGCACCAAATCGGAAATAAGATGACTGAAACATTTCAGTATTTAACACAGAAGTACAAAAAGATAGGGCTCTCAAGACAAGAGCTAGCAGCAGAGCTGACGGTATCTCTCTCAACGATAGACCGTCTGCTCAAGCAAGGACTAGGACTACCGTCTTACAAACGCATAGGAATGGGGGAACGAGCACGCATCGTTTTCCCTGTAAGTGCAGTAGCAACTTTCTTAGATGAACAGTTGATTAGTTGTAAGTGAGGTGTGAGATGAATAACACTATAGTGCTTATAAAGACTGTTAAGTCTCAACTCAATCAAGAGGAGGTGATTCGTATCCTGTCATACATAGGGTACGAATTCAATAGAAGTGGAAAGTTCAAGTTGCGTTTAGCAGAAAATACTGCGAGTGCAGCTGTAGGTAGAAATGGAAATATTAAAGACTTTGGAAGCGGATGGTATGGAGATATTATCTCTGTTCTCAAAGAGTTCCATAATCTCACAACGCTAGAAGCTACTAAGTATGTGGCTGACTGCATAGGAGTTCATTATGAGTAGTTTACCAAAACCTACAGAGTGTAAGAACCATACACCAAAGTTCATTGATGAAATAACCTTAAGTACGAGTAGTAGCTCTCATAGCTACGACTTGAATGCTATACATGCAAGTTATCTTCAGCAAAAAGAGACAATCCTTACTCAAGATAAAGAGGGAATTCTTATCTCTGGGTTTAACCTCATTGAAGATCGCTTGTATCAAAGTGTGTACGGTCTAGAGTCTGAGAGTACAGATATTATTTACCAAAAACACCATCTTCTAAATGACCCATTATTTGAAAGTATTCTTGGCTATAGCTTTGAGTATCAAAGTCTTACAATGACCATAAGGGATGAAAACGGAGAGATCCAAGTGATTGTAATCCGTCATGCAACTGACAAGGATGGCAAAAGTGTTAAATGGAAAACATATGGTGCAAAGAGATATATACCCTATAAGATTCATCCAGATGAGGATTTTGTGTTTATATTCAGTGGGATGGCGGAGTTGCTGTTAATGGAGCTGTTTGAGTTTTCATACATTGGTTTGCAGTCGGATTCAATGTGCAAGCATTTGCCAGAACATCTCAAAGAGGAAACGAGGGAGAAGGTCATAGTGATTTTGCAAGACAATGATGAAAGCTTTAAGAGTATTGTTCCAGCGTTAGAAAGCTTTTTCTCAACTGCATACCAGGTAATGACAATAGATTTTGAGAAGCTGTTGAACAGGGATTTAGTAAAAGGATATGACTTTAGAGATTTTTGCAATGAAGTTGGAGATGTTGCAATAGTACAAGAGAAACTAATAAAGGAGATACAAGATGGGTTTCGGTCTTAAGATAGCAGATATGCACAGCACTAAAGAAGAGTTTATCCCTTCGATAGATACTGCAGAAGTAGTGGGGACTACAGATGGTATATCTGATGAAGATTATACAATAGTTCAGGGAAATACACCAGCTGATAATACTTTATCATCTCATAAGAAGTATACATTGTTACATTTTACAGAAGATATGGTTCCAGAACCGCTTCGTCGTTGGACATTGGACAATTGTATGCAAGCTGAAGGTAGTTTAAACTATGGTGCAGTTGGTGCTATTATCACTGCTGGCACTCTCATTGGATACCGTGTAAGGGTAAAACCAAAACGAAATCCTGAATGGAAAGTAACTCCTAATTTATGGGGAATGGCTATAGGTGAACCATCTGCTAGAAAAAGCCCTGTTATAGACCAGTTCTTGAAACCATTGCATACACTACAAAAGAATGCTCATGCTAAATATGAGGAAAATATGAAGGACTATCAAGAAGCAAAAATACATCATGATTTAGCTGTAAAAGCACAGAAAAAAGCATTGCAAAAGGCATACGACAAAGAAGATATGGAGGCGATTGAGAAAGCTAAAGAGATGAAGATTCCATATATTGGAGAAGTACCTGTTCCTGAGCGTTTTATCATCAATGATGCAACTACTGAGTCTATAGGTACTCTTTCAAGTACAAGTCAAAGAACAATTCTTCAGTACAGAGATGAGCTTGCCGGATTTTTTGCCTCATTTCAAAAGCCAGGGAGAGAAGGAGATAGAGCATTCTTCTTAGAAGCATTTCAAGGAGATCGTTCGTATTCTTACGACCGTGTAGGAAGAGGAACAATTCATATTAAGAATCTTAGTTTAAGTCTATTTGGAACCATACAACCAAGTGTACTTCCAAAGTATATCTTATCAAAAGGTGGGAATAACCATGATGGCTTAGCACAGCGTATGCAACTCACAGTTTTCTCTGATGATATTTTTAGACCCTATATGGATCAGCCTATAGATTTTAAAGCCAAAGAACAAGCATATGAGATACTAAAGGAGTTAGCATATGTTGATTATGAAGTATGGGGAGCAATCAATGACCCACACGATGAAATCCCATACTTTATGTTTGATTCAGATGCTCAAAAATGCTTTATTAGATGGTATAAAAAACTTAAGGAAAAGGAGAGTGAAGAATCAAACCTAAATGTTCAAGCTCATATAGGTAAATATTACAGTTTACTACCATCCCTTGCTTTAATATTTTTTCTTATAGATAAGGCTGTGGGTACTACTGAGTCTAATGAGATAGAAGTGTCTCATGTTCAAATGGCTGAGAAATGGTGTAGTGTTTTAGAAACACATGCACGTAAGATGTATGCATTAACTACGGATTCTTTAAAGCCATCATTGACTGATAAGATTATCAACTTTGTGCAGGGACACTCAGAGAAACTTCCTGCAACTTATGGTGAAATCTCAGGTCTTATTAGAGGTGCTAAAGCTGGAGATGTAGAACATGCTTTACAGGGGAAGGTTGAACTAGAGGGTAAAACAGTTATGCAGTTAGTGTCTAATGTCTAATTGTCCAAAATATTGTCCTTTTTGGACAATTGGACACTTGGACATGTAATAAAACAAAAAACTCATAATGGAATTGCTTACGATGGTGTGAAGGGGTTAGTGTAGGAATACGACACATAGAAAAATAGCAGCAAATTTTTGCCACTGTAAGAAAATGCACGTTTAGCATCGTGGAACTGTCTCTTTATATAGCTCTGAAACAACTATTGTAAACGTGCACAATTAAATTAAGTTCTAAAATGTCCTAAATTTGAAGAATCCCTACAATAGGGCTTTTTAGGTTTTCCAATAGCTAAACCTTAAGAAAGACTAAAATTGCCCCATTTTCACCACTATAGATATACTCTACCATTAACTATAAAAAATGTAAGATTTCGATGCCAAGAGGGGTATTAATAATGCAACTTTTTAGATAAAAGTGTTAATTTTCGATGCCAAAAAATAATAGGATTCTTCCTATATTTCAATCTCAAGTTATCCTAAAGTGGTATAAAACTTTTCTTAAAAACAAGGAGAGTATATTTAATGCCAACATTACAATTTAAGGGGAAAAGCATCATATGGAATCATCATATGAGTGTTCCATACCATACTTTAGAGACTGTACCAGAGCTTGACTACAACACTGACAAAGCAAATGGTAATATTATCGTTGAAGGTGATAATCTTGTGGCACTAAAAGCTCTTCTTCCACAGTATGCAGGTAAAGTGGATTGTATCTATATAGACCCTCCTTACAATACAGGCAATGAGGGTTGGGCATACAACGACAATGTAAATTCCCCAATGATAAATGAATGGCTCGGAAAAGAAGTTAATAGTGATGATCTTACAAGACATGATAAATGGCTCTGTATGATGACACCTAGATTGAAGTTACTACATGATCTGCTGAAAGAAAGTGGAATTATTTTTATTTCAATAGACGATAATGAACAGGCTAACTTAAAATTACTTTGTGATGAAATTTTTGGTGAAGTGAATTTCATAGCTCAAACAGTTAGAGCAAGTAACTCCACAAAGAACAATTCAAACTATTTATCAATTACACATGATTATGCTCTCGTATACTCAAAATCGAAAGAGAATGTAACAAAGAACTGGCAAGTAGACAAACGCAATGTAAAAGACTTTCAGAAGATTGCTAAGCGAATGCTCAAACAAAAACTACCATTGTCAGAAATTGAAAGTGAATTAAGGGCACTTGTTAAGTATCCTAAATATTATGATTTTGACCATTACTATTATTGTGATGAAAAAGGTGTCTATCGTACTGATAACTCAGGGGGGTAGATAATGGAAATCAAGTAACTGAAATTTATCATCCAGTTACAAAGAA
>JAYEPE010000004.1:0-6991 GCA_034723735.1 Campylobacterota bacterium
CATTCTCGACAGCCTTTACCCTCGTAAAATACAGTATTTTCATGAATATATTTTTTGTATGAATCAAGTAAAGTTTTTGGAATACTAGCCTCACTTTTACAGTGGGTACATATCTTTCTAACAAGGCGTTGTGCCTGAATAGCAACAAGTGCACCACTAATAAGATAGGGCTCAATCCCCATATCTTCCATTCTTGGTATGGAACTAACTGCATCATTTGTATGGAGTGTAGAGATAACAAGGTGACCTGTCAAGGCAGCTTTAATAGCGATTTCAAGTGTCTCTTGATCTCGAATTTCCCCAATCATAATCTTATCTGGATCCTGACGTAAAATTGAGCGTAGCGCGTCAGCAAAAGAGAGCCCAACTTTGGCATTGACTTGTACTTGTTGAATAAGATTCATACGGTACTCAACAGGATCTTCAACTGTGATGACCTTCTCCTCAACAGAGCGAAGTTCATTTAGCGCACCATAAAGTGTTGTTGTTTTACCACTACCTGTAGGTCCAGTAACGAGTAAAATACCAAAAGGAGCTTGAAGTGCTGTATGAATTTTGCTATAACTTACTGAATCCATTCCTGCTTCATCAAGTTTCACTAGGGCTTTTGTTTTATCAAGAATACGCATAACTATAGATTCACCATACATAATTGGTAAGGTAGAGATACGAAAGTCAAATTCTTTATCTTTTACGGTTGCCGAAAAACGACCATCTTGGGGTTTTCTTTTTTCGGCAATATCTAAGTTTGCTAAAAGCTTCATACGTGAGGCCAAAGGAGGATAGATATCTTTATCAAAAATAAATATTTCTGCTAACTTTCCATCAACACGTCCACGAACAACACAGTTTTTCTCTGTAGGTTCAATATGAATATCACTAGCACGACCGTTGATACATGCTTTTAGAATAACATCAATAAGTTGTAAAATTGAAGATGCTTCTTGTTGCTCTTCTAAACTTCCTATGGAGTTAAGCTCTGAGCGGATATTGGTAACAAGTTCTTTAACACTATCTTTGATCTCTAGTTTAAAAAGATAGGCCTGTATCTGTTTGGATGTAGAACTTGCAATTTTTATGAGGCGTCTAGGAAAAAGTCTCTGTATTGACTCTTGAGCTTCAATATTTAGAGGATCAGCAAATACAATTTTGACATGCATATCATCTTGAGAGATAGGTAATGCATTGTATTTCTTTAATTGACCTAATGGAATCCGCTCTGCTAAGCGATAATCCATATCGATTGAGTCTAAATCTACAAATTGTATCTCCATAACTTCAGCTAAGTATTCTAATAAAGAAGCTTCGTCAATAAAATGATAATGCTCTAAAATAGAGAGATCATATTTACCCAAACGTATCTGCTCAACAATAAAGCGTTTTACAAAATTAACAGATACTGCACCAATCTTCGTTAATGTTTCTAATACAGTATCATCAGTAACACCTCGCGATGTAAGGCGCTCAACTTGTTGTTGAGTAATATGATTCTTTTCTACTAAATCAATGGTTACTCTATCCATTATTTCTCTCCATTACCAATATAGATGGCGTTTATGTAAAATATTATCATGAAAAACTTCAATTACCATCTTCTTGATATGAGGATGTGTTTCAATATAAAGTTTATAGGTGATTTTCCTATCTTCAGGATCTGTATAGTGCAAAATATTATTAGTTTTATTTTTTTGATCTTGAGAATATAAGTTAAAAACTTTTGAAAGTATATGCTCTGTTGTAGGAAGGTTTAGTGTGCTGATATCATAATGATCAATTAATGCATGGTAAAGGAGTTTTTTCTGCATTAAAATAATTGAAAAATAAGCAGCATTAGATCGTGCTTCTTTAGAATACTTAAGTGCAGATATAGGCACGGCAAGTCGATCTATATAGTCGGCTTCTAAGCATGAAAAAGCATAAAGAGAGATAAATGCTTCATCGCGTGTAAATTTTGGATAGTTCAGCATACCTAAACGGCAAGCGCCTTTATAGTTCTTATCTTGATAAAGATTATAAAGTTTTGCTTTTGGATTTGCAAACATAGATAGATTTAAAAATAGTAATATAAATAAAATTTTCATTGCAAAGATCCATTTTTGATTTGATCTAAAATCATTTTAGCACGTATAGAGTGCGAGTTTAAGATGAATTTTTTTAGTAAATTAATTGCTTTGTCTTTTTGACCTAGTTTATATAAAGATTTAGCTGCAATAAGCCAACTTTCTTCAATTTCAGAATTTAGTTCATTTGTCATTAAGGCATAATTATAGGCATCACTATAATTTCCTATAGCATAAAAGCGTTTTGCAATAAAAAGACTTAAAGCAGGGTTTTTATTATTTTTAAAGCGTTTGATAACGGCTTGTATATCAGACTCTTCTTGTTGAATATTGATTTGAAAGTGTTGAGTTGATGGATTATTCTCAGGTTTTAGTGTAGGTTTTGTATTTGCTTCTAAAACTTGTGTAATATCTTCATGATTTTCAATCTTAGGTGCTACTATCTGTTTTGCTAAAGGCTTAGGCTCTGGTTTTTTAGGACTTATTACTTCTTCTGGAATATATTTTAAAGAATCAATAAAATGAAGTGAAGGTTTTATTGTAAGTTGTTTGACCTCTTTTTTTGGAGGAGTTTTAAGTTGAACTTCTTCTATAGGCATAGTAGTTAATTGAGTTGCTTCTATTTTCTTAGAATCGACAGGTGGTACATGAGATTCATTTGATTTTTTAGAGTTGACAGTTATTGTTTCTCTCTTTAATACCTCTTCTGGGTGAATAGATGATATCTGAGACTGTGAGTTATAATTTAGACTATATATAACTAAAAGTACAGATGCAATGACTATTGCTATTAAAAATAGAATTTTTGGTAAATAAGATTTTATCTTATAACGAAGCCATTGACGTTCTAGTTCATGAACATTAAGCATGAATAAAGCCTGAATCTAAAGCTGCCATCTCAATAATCTTATTATTTATATGTTGATAATTAATTTTACTAGGTTGGTGCTCTTCATACCAATGCAAAATATGAAAAAGTGAAAAAAGAAGTTTATTGGTGTAACGATAATTCCCTAAGGTTAAAGAGTGTATTAGCTTGGAATTTTTGTCATCAAACATATTAGCAATATCGAAACAGTTAGCTTTCATAAGCTTTTTTTGGATGTATATCTTCAATTCAGCATGAGAAGAATTTCTCAGTTCAATACTTTCCCATATACGTGTTTGAAAATGCTCTTTAGCAATAATATCTTCTTTTTCTGTTTTGTGAAGTGTAATAACAAATTTTATTTTTCTTGAATCTGAAAGTAAACGAATTTTCTCCATTAAAGAGGTTGAATATAGTTGTGCTTCATCTAAAAGAACAAGAGGAACAATGTTATAATTATAATGATTAGTCAGTTCATTGAAGCGTGTAAAGTTTATCTCTGAATCACTATTATGACCATAAATATCACGAGCAAGAGAGCGCAAGAACTCTTTTTCATCTACAAGAGGCGTATGGTAGATAATAACTTTTTGATGTTTTGAAAGGTCTTGATAGAGTTTTTGTAATAACATACTTTTACCAGTACCTGGCAATCCATAAAGCAAAATCATTTTGAGAGGTTTTCTAACTGAATCTTTTAAGGATTGATATATTGTTGAAACGCTGTCAAGCTGTATATAATCTTTAGCATTGACAACATCTAAAAAAACCTCTTTGGGTTTACTAAATAAGCTATTTTCCATAAATTATTTAGTTGTATTAGACTCTTCTAAGGTCTGTGCTGTTCTAGCTAATGAAGGATTAATACGACTATAGCCTAGCTCAGATAGTGACAATTTCGACATCGAACTACCAACTATATGTGGTTGAATAACTACAATAAGCTCTTGTGTTGAAACTATCTCTTCTTCATATTTAAAGAGATAACCTAGACCTGGAATATCACCTAATAGAGGGACTTTGTTTTGCTTCATAGTATTGTTCTTGCTGATTAAGCCCCCTAAAATTATCCGTGCACCATCTTTGACAGTTACTACTGATGCTAACTGTCGACGATCTAAATCAGGTGGCATGGTTCGTCCGCCTTGATCATCAATAGAAAGGTTTTGACGTGTACTTGACACTGATGGATTTATCTTAAGTGTAATAGTCTTATTGTTAGAAATTTCAGGGGTAATATCAAGCAATACACCAGCAAATACAGAGCTTACAATATCATTTTGGACAGTTGCCGCAACACCGCCACCTGATCCTTGTTGATTTGAAGACTGTTGCACTTTATAGAAGTATTCAGTACCTACGGTAATAAGAGCAGGTTGATTATTGAGGGTTAAGATTTTTGGGTTAGAAACGGTATGCACATCACCTTGAGATTCTAAAAATTTGACAACCTCTTTTAAAGTAGCTTCAGCACCCATAGTAATACCTATGCCTGAGGTTACAGCAGTCGTAGCTGCATCACCTAGAGAAGGTACTCCTCCTCCATTTTCTGAATAAGTACCACTGATTTTAAAGTTTTGCAGTGCATAGAGTTGAGCCCAATCCACACCTGTTGTTTTTGAATCATTAAAGGTAACTAAAAGCATATGCACATCAATTAAAACTTGCTTCTGCATCTTATCTTGTAAATGATCAATATATTTATTTAATCTATCAAGTTGCTTGAGAGTTGCTGTAACTGTAACCATTCCAGCATTCTTATTAATAATAGGAGCATCAGCAACATAAGCATCTTCTGGACGATTTAAGACACGTTCAAATTCTAAATCAAGCTCATGCCAAAACTTAACTTCTTCTTCTGATTCAATTTTGATACCTGTCATTGAATCATTACCTCCACCTGAACCTCCACCAGATGCAGCTCCCGCTCCAGACATCAGCCCACCAGAAGCTTCTGTTTTAGAACTAAGTGTAATATCAGTACTTCCTTTGCTTGTTCGCTTGGATATAAGATAATCGAGTTGGTAGGTTTTAGTGATTAAATATGAAATTTTTAAAATATTATTACTCAAGGTATAATTTAAATTATTCTCAATTAGAACAATATTTAAAACTTCATCAATAGTTAAATTCTTCAGTGTTGTTTTTTGCAAGTTTTTTTGAATGATTTTATTAGCAACAGGATCAGTAATAATGACACTATAGTCACATTCATTACTGATTTGATCAATAAACTCTTCAATACTAATCCCTTTTGCAGAAGAGATACTAAAGAGCTGATACGAACAGTCAGCATAAGCGCTTGATGTCAATAAAAAGCTTACAAAGAAAGACAAAGATAGTTTTTTAAGTGTATTAAAGTGTAAAGATATCATGTTTATTCCTATCGTGTTGTAATTTTGATTTTATCATTTTTGCGATTAACAAAAAGACGTGTTTTTTTCTTTTTTACTTCTAAGACTACATAGTCTTTATCTATTAAGGTGATTTTCTTACCTCTTACTCTGTCATTAATAGTATACCATTTACCATTGATATAGGCACTTTTATTAATAATCGTCTCTAATATCAAGGGTTTTAAATGGAGTTTACGAGCAGTTTTAGATGTTGTTACTACAGGAGAATCAAGATCTTTAGTTTTAGTCTCTTTAGGCTTAGCTAGTCTAATAGGGCTTTGGAGGTTGTTAATGTAACTGGTATCTATTCCCGAACGCGATGGTTTAATGGCATCAACTTGTTTATCAACCCATTTTAAATCAGACGTTGCATTGAGTTGTATGATAAATAATGGAGTGAGTATGTATAATATTGTTTTCATTAATAAGTAATCCCCCATACTGAAATATTTAAGTCAATATTTAACTTTTCTTCTGCAGAAAGAGAAAAATCATGTAAATCAACTACTAAAAAACTCTGCTCTAGTTTATTGATGAACTTGAGAGTATTTTTGTAATTACCATGTGCCTTAATTGTTATATCAAGAACATGTCCAAAATCTTCTTTTTCATCTGTGAATTTATTGCTTAGTTCTAATAACTGTATCTTTTCTGCTTTAGCATGCTTAGAAATAGAGTTTATATATTGACCCCAACTCTCTTCATCATAATAAAGCTCAGAAATTTTTTCAATGCTGAATTTAATATACTCATTATTTTCTTGAGTTTGAGAAAATTGTGTTTTGATATTATTGGTCTTGCTCTCTATAGAAACAATTTTACTTTCAGGATTGATGGTTAAATAATTTTTATCAGTTGCAATATTTTTTTCTACTTGAATAACCTTGGCATGAGCTGTTTTAAAAGATTTTTCGGCTGCATCCCAAAAAAGTAGATATGACAATGCAAACAAACCTCCAAAGATCATTACATAAGTCATCAAAATTTCTTTTTCATCTTTTTCTGCAAAGGCATTATCTATTAAATATAAGTAATTTTCAATTTTATCTATCATCGTAATACCGCCTTTAGCTGAGCAGAGTACAGCTTCTCATCATCAAGGTATAAAATTTTATTCATACGAAATGCATAAGATTTTGCTTTTGTTGCTGTTAAATATTTTAATAAGTCAGTTAACTCTTTGTCTTTTTTAGCAATAAGAGTAAAGGTAAACTCTTTACCAAGTTTTTTAGATTCTGTATAGGAAACTTCCTTGATATGAGTAGCATATCGATTGAAATCTCTAGTAAAGTATGCTAGATGTTTTGCTTTCATAGGGTAGTTTCTTTTAACATCATGTATCTTGGTTAAAGTTTCTTTACTTTTTTTATATTCTAACAACTCTGCATCTAAGAGTGTTTGATATTTGTTTAGTTCAGCTAACTTAAGATTGATGGTTGCTTCACGAGTAACACGTGTATTGTGTACTTCTCTATATTGATCAGATAAAAGAGAATGATGCATGTTTTCAACATATTCAAGTGTCCAATAAGTTACAGGATACAGCATAGCGCCTATTAAAGAGGCAATGCTTAAGAGGATGATTTTTCCACTTTGGCGTTTTACAAACGGAGGTGGTCTATGGTACTGTGTAAAATTACAGTCGTAATGGTCTTCCTCATCAATTA
>JAYEPE010000005.1:0-6980 GCA_034723735.1 Campylobacterota bacterium
CATAAATTATTGAGTATGAATATTGTAACACTTACGCCTTGATATCAAGAAGCGTACCAAACATCTGATCTTGGGTCTTAATAGCTGCTACATTAGCCTCATTGACGTTTTCAATGATCACTTGATCACTCAACTCTTTATTTAAATCTGTTTGAGAGCGGACGGAACCATTATCTGTTGAGGATGCACTTTGGGCACTCACACCACCATTGGCATTTTCAGACATAGTCGTTCGCGTTGGAACAAAACCATCTGTATTGGTATTTGCTATATTGTTAGCATTGTTATTCATAAAAGTTTGATTAGCTTGCAGGGAATTGATATTTGATGAAATCATAATGGACTCCTTATGAATCCATTATATCGAGATAGGTCTAAAAGTATTGTAATGAAATGAAATTAATGTAAATCAGCGTTAAGCTTAATTTCACGTGTTGAACGACTCGCTGTAATCTCACCTGTTATCGAGTTTTGACGGAAATGAAGACCATGAAGACCTGCCAAATCTTTACCTTTAAAGACTTCACCATCAATAGTTACGTTAGTATTGGCTTCTTGAATTTTTTCAAGTTGCTCAGGGTAAATACCAATTTTAGTTCCTTCTAAAATAGCAAGACCTGCATCAATAATACATGCATCACCCAAAGGAATACCACAAACACTATTAGCACCAAGAAGTGAATTTTTTCCTACAGAGATAGGGTTTCCATCAGTTCCACTCAGTACACCTAAGATAGAAGCTCCACCACCAACATCAGAACCATCACCAACAATAGCTGAGCTTGAAATACGTCCTTCAACCATGCTCACACCCGTAGTTCCAGCATTGAAGTTAATATAACTTGCACCTGGCATTACTGTAGTTCCCCCGTGGAGTTGCGCACCAAAACGTACTTTTGAAGTTTCTAAGATACGTGTATTGTCTGCTGGAATGATATGTTGTAAGAAACGTGGAAATTTATCAACAAAATCTACATGTGGGTATTCATTTGCAAGTTTTAATTCAATCTCAAATTCACGTAACCACTCTAATTCAATTGGAGTCCCCGCTGACCAAGCTACATTTGGAAGGGCACCAAAAGCACCATTGAGATTAATACTTCGTAATTCAACTTTTGCCAATGAAAGAGCATAGAGTTTTAAATAAGTTGCTTCAACACTTACACAAGCAGCATCTTCAAAAAGAAAAACAACTTTAAATTCACCATCGCGCATACCATTTTCTTTAATCTGGTTATAAAGTGCAGAGACTACTTGAATGTTTTTGTGGGCATCGCCATAAGCCTCATCAGAATATGGGGTAAAAGCATTGAGGCAGTTTTGTAAAAAATCTAAATTAATATTACATACCACTTCACTTTGTGTTGTATCAACTCTAATACCTTGTTCACGTAGTGCTTGCATAAAGATAGCTGCACTACCAAAGTTTTCATTCCAGTTAATAATTGGGTATGTTGCTTGAAGTGCTTTATCACTGTTAAGTTGACCAACATCAACACGACAAATACCAAAGGCGATAGGGTCTTTGTATTCCTCTTGTCCTTTGATTGTTTCAATTAAGCTTTTAAACGCGTCTGTAGTTTCAATAGTTTGCATAGTATTAGATCCCTCTTTTTAAATAATTGCGCAATTTTAGCATATCGTAGGCTTAAAGTTATCAATAAACTTATTAAACTAGGAAAGCTTTATTTTTTTAGATGCTATACTCACATTATTGATATAAGGATTGACAATTGCAAACATGGATAACATTATTAGAAACTAATGATTTTATAGGTATTAAAAAATATCTTAAATCGGGCGCAGATGTCAATGAACTCAATGATCATGATGAATCTGTACTTGCTCTTGCTTTACGTTTACGTTGTGATAATGACACTATTGATCTTATTGTAAATTCTGGTGCTGATCTTAATGAATTTGATGAGGAGGGAGTGAGTATTTTTGATAATACTATTACTTACAACAATGCTCCACTTTTTTATAAACTTCTTGAAGATGGCGTAGATGTTAATATGACACAGCGAAAAAGTCGTTTCACCCCTTTAATGGCGGCAGTATGTTACGGACGATCTGAAATGGTTAAGGCACTTCTAAAGCATGGGGCCAAGAAAGAGATGGCAGACTTTAAAGGATTTAAAGCCTCTGATTTTGCACGTAAAATGAATAAAAAAAGTATGCTGAGTTTATTAGAGACTTAAAAAAATCAACTATCAAATTTTGAATGTATAATTCTTTTTTTTCTGATGAAAATGCTGTTTTTTATGCCAAGAATTATGCTTTGAGCGATAAAGAAGATAAAGCAAAGTAAACATAACAAGTAAAATCATTAATACAATAAATAACATCTTCTTCCTCCTCTATTGTCTTAGAGATACAATCGGCATATTACAGACTTTAGTAAAATTATAATATTTTATAGTTAATACTAAGACGCTCTAGTTCCAAGATAAATAAGTCAAAACTCTTTTTTAATACTACGGGGTCTTTACTAGCGAGAGAGATTTCAACTTTTGCATTTCCCTCTTTGAACATAGGTAGTGATGAGAGTTCAATATCAGAATGAACAAGATTCATAATACTAATAAGTGTGTTCTCACTAGTATCTGCTAGTAAGCTTAATCTTTGATTTTTCACCAAAACTTCATCATAGTATCGCTCTAGTGCCTCTTCTATCATAGGGTGAGCCATGCTTGGAAAACCAGGCACAAAAAAGTAGCGCTTATCTAAATAAAAGCCTGACATATTATTAATAGGATTTTGTAACAATTGCGAATTTTCAGGAAGGTCTGACATAAAAATTCGATGCGGGAATGCTTCATCGCCAAAACGCTCTATAATATCTGCTTCAAATTTTTTATGTCGGATAAGAGGCTTACATGTAAAGATTTCTGCAGCAATAGCACGCGTTAAATCATCTGGTGTCGATCCAATGCCTCCAAAACTAAACATAACACTCTTGGAATCATTTTTAATTAATGTAAAGATATTTTTCAGCAGGGTAGGGCAGTCTTTAACGATAAAACTCGCATATAGGCTATGTCCACGTTTTTCAAGTTCGTCTTTGATAAAAGAAAAATGCTTATCTTCACGCCTTCCATTTAAAATTTCACTACCAATAATAAGAGCATAAAAGTGTGGTGTATTCATGATTTTTTAATACCTCTCGATTTAATATAATGGTGCAAAGACTGTTGCGTACCTACATCAATATGCAAGACAATCTTTTTCATTGAAAGTCCAAGTTGATAAAGTTCTTCAATCTTTTGGCGATGGGGATCAAACTTACTACGTACTAAAACCCCCGTTTTTCTACCTACTTTAATTCCGTTTCTTAAATTTTCAGCACGGCGTTTTTCTAAACGTTTTTGGTGAAGCACTACTTCACATTCAAGAAGAGATTGTGTCAACTCTATAGGTTTACATGTAAGAGAAGATATCTGAAAATTTGGATTAATAATGGAGAGAGTAATATTATTTGATATCAATATATTTAGATGCTTTAAAATATCTGTAAGCGACTCTCCTAAAAGAAGTAGGCTTTGAAGAATAAAATGGGATCCTTCAATAAGATTCTCTGTTGCGATACTCTTATGCAGTGCCGTATTTGTAACAAAAGTCAGTGATCCTAAATTATTATCATTTACGTATTCTAAAAGCTCAAGTTTATTATTTTTGTTTTTTTCTTCAAAAAGTACTCCATATAGGGTTTTCAAGGGATTTCCTTTTAAATTATTTCAACTTAGAACTGTTATTGTAACATAATTAATATAATATATTTCATTCATAAATACAATTTATATATAAATTATATTTGTAATAAAAACAAATTAAACAATATATAGAACTGTCCTTATACTGTTATCAAGGATAATAAGACTATACTTTATACAAAAGGAGTTGTATATGGAAATAGAAGCACAAAATACTTTTGAAATTGATGGAAATAGTGTATCACTTAATGAACTTGTCAATGTTTACAAAGCATTTAAATTAGGAAAAAAGCCTCGTAGCAAGGCTGATAAAAAAAGATCAGATGAACAAAAATTAAAGCCTTATCAAGCAGAGTTAATTAAACTCCAAAAACACCTTGAAGATACCAATCAAAAAATGATTATTCTTTTTGAAGGACGTGACGCGGCTGGTAAAGGCGGAACGATACGTCGTGTTACTCGCTACATGGATGAAAAGCATTATCGTATTGTTGCGCTTGGTAAACCTACTGAGGAGCAACAATCACAATGGTTTTATCAAAAATACATTCAACACTTTCCTAAAGGTGGAGAGATAGTCCTTTTTGATAGAAGTTGGTATAACAGAGCGATGGTTGAGTCTGTTTTTAATTTTTGTAGTAAAAAAGAGTATGATGACTTTATGAAAGGCGTGAAAGGTTTTGAAAAAGATTTAACACGTCAAGGAACAATATTAATAAAATTGTATTTTTCTGTAACTAAAGATGAGCAAGCACGACGCTTTGAAAGACGAAAAACTGATCCACTTCGACAATGGAAATTAAGCGAGATTGATTTACAAGCACAAGAGCGATGGGATGATTTTACTGATACCAAGTACAATATGATCAAGCAGACACATTCTCATAATGCGCCATGGATGGTTATACGATCCAAGGATAAACAAAAGGCACGTCTTGAAGCTATGAAGGTGATTTTAAATTCTGTTGATTATGCAGGGCGTGATGAAAATTTAAGTTATGCTCTTGATTCAGAAATCGCAATTTCAGGTGCACGAGAGATAGAAATTATGGATTCACAGATAACAAGTAATGGTAAATTTATAGGATAAATAATGGCAAAAGCAACAACAAGAGAAGATGTAAAAAATAAGTCTGAAAAAATTCAGATTTGGGTAAAAAAAGAGACAGTTGAGTATGAAAAAGAGTTGGCAAAACTTCAGGTAGAACTTTTGAAATTTCAAAATCACGTAAAAGATAAAGGTCTTAAGATTTTAATGATTTTTGAAGGACGTGATGCAGCGGGGAAGGGTGGTACTATTAAAAGAATCACTGAACACTTAAACCCAAGGGGTGCTCGTGTAGTTGCCCTTGAAAAACCTAGTGATATCGAAAAAACACAGTGGTATTTTCAGCGTTATGTGACACATCTTCCTGCAGCGGGCGAGATTGTTATCTTTGATAGAAGTTGGTATAACCGTTCTATGGTTGAGCCTGTTATGGGATTTTGTACTGAGCGACAGCATCATAAATTTTTAAAAGATGCTCCAGAATTTGAAGATATGATTGTTGATGAAGATATCAAGATATTCAAATTTTATTTTTCTGTTTCCAAGGATGAGCAAGCTAAACGTTTTAAAGCAAGAGAAACCGACCCTTTAAAACAGTATAAACTCTCTCCTGTTGATAAAGAGTCGCAAAAACTTTGGGACGAGTACTCTCTTGCTAAGTTTATGATGCTTAGTGCTACGCATACAGAAGCAGCACCTTGGACGATTGTTAAGAGTGATAATAAGAAAAAAGCACGGCTGAATGCTATTAAGCATATTCTAAATTTTGTTGATTATCCTAATAAAATAAACAAGAGTGAAATAGTTGTTGATAAGGACATTATTGTTTATGGACGTGATGAAGCGATTGCTATGGAGAAGCTGTTTAAGTTTTCGATGAAATAAAGCCTTACATGTAAGGCTTTATTATGCTAATGAAGAAGTAATATTTTCTTGAACTATTGTAATATCTTGTGTACCATCTACGCAGATATATTTGAGTGATGCATCTTCGCTTGAGAGAGCTTGGTAGTAATCAATAAGAGGTTTTGTCTGTTCATGATACACACTAAGGCGGTCTTTGACAACTTCTTCTGTATCATCAGCACGTTGTACTAAATCTTCACCTGTTTCATCATCTTTGCCCTCTACTTTAGGAGGATTAAAAATGAGATGGTATGTTCTTCCTGAAGCTAAATGAGCGCGGCGACCTGACATTCTTTTTACTATTTCTTCATCGGCAACATCAATTTCTACAATAGCATCGATTTTAATGCCTGCATCTTTAACTGCGTCGGCTTGAACAAGTGTACGAGGAAAACCATCAAATAAAAAGCCATTTTTGCAATCATCTTGTGCGATACGCTCTTCTACAAGACCGATAATAATCTCATCAGTTACTAAATTTCCTGTATCCATAGCTTCTTTTGCTAATTTTCCAAGAGCTGTACCCTCTTTGATAGCTGCTCGTAACATATCACCTGTAGAGATCTGAGGAATATCAAATTTTTTTGTAAGAAACTGAGCTTGTGTGCCTTTACCAGCACCTGGTGCTCCTAATAAAATTATGTTCATCTTTATGCCTTTTCTCTTATATTTTTGATTGAATGAAAGTTTGCATCTCATCTACTATCTCTTCGATAGTCCGTTCGCCATTAATTACATGTAAGATATTTTGAGTTTTATAAAATGCTTGAATTTCTGCTAGAGGTTCAGTATAAACTTTCATACGATTATCAAATACCTTAGCATCATCATCAGCCCCGCGAGCACGACCTAAAACACGTTCTCGTGCGACATCTTCGCTTACTTTAACTTCTATTACATGTAAGAGCTTTATATCTGTTTCAGTTTTTAGATATTTATCTAACTCACTCATCTGCTCCATGCTTCTAGGGTATCCATCAAGAACAACATTTGAAGTAGGAGCAGATTTAATAGCATTTACAATAGTCTCTATCGCTATCTCAATAGGTACGATATTGCCTTTTGAGATGAATGAATCGATAATTTTTCCTCTTTGACTGCCACTAGAAACTTCTGCGCGTAACATATCACCTGTAGAGTAGTGTGTAATACTCTCAGGATTATTTTCGGCAATAAGTTCCGCGTCAGTTGTTTTACCAGAACCAGGCGCACCGATAATCAAGAAGAGGTTCTTCACTATTTTACACTCTCACGTAGTTTAATATGCAAATCACGTAGTTGAGTATTATCAACACCGCTTGGTGCTTTTGTTA
>JAYEPE010000006.1:0-6960 GCA_034723735.1 Campylobacterota bacterium
AAATGGGTATTCATTATAATTTTTTATAAAACTTTGTATTTTGTTTTCTACAAACTCACTTGGTTCTTTATCGTATATAATCTGCCTATGTTTTTTATCTAAAATATCAAAAGTCTCTTCAATAGCATATACTTCAAAATCTATAGTTTCTTTTATATTCCCTAGTAGATCATATAAGTTTTTATCTATTTTTTTTATTGCATTTAGGTTGTTTTTATAGTTTTTTTCAAAATTCATACTGGTTTATTCAAACTCAAACAAATGTCTATTGTTGTTTAAATACTCTATCTCATTTGGTAGAAAGTGTTTAGCTAAAAGAGTAGTGTTGTTTTCATCTAGCAAACCTAGAGCAACAGCTTCTAAAAAACTTTTTATAGCTAAGGTTATGTTATAAACCCACTCCCTGTGCAAAAATGGCCATTGAAGGATAAACACTTCCTTGTCTCTTTGAGTGTTTAAGGGCTTTATATGTGTCTTTGCTATTTCCATTTCTAAGTTCATTACCATAGTTCCAATTATATTGTTTAAAATAGATCCTAAGTCATCTTTTTGTATTTTAAACTTAAATTTATCTATTGTTTTATTAAGTTTTTGCGCTTTTAAAATAAGCTTTTTATCATTTTTTGAAAAAGCTTCAGTTTTATTTATATAATCTGTTATTTCTAAAATTTTGCCATGTAGTTGATTTGCTTCTTGGCTTGTTTTTTTTAGTATATTTATAATCTTTTCATTTGTATCGTCTATAGAGTTAAAGTCTTTTTGTATATCTTTAGTGTCTCTTGGTGTTAGTTTAATTAGGTTTTTTTGAAAACTTTTATCTACAAACTGACTTATTGCTTGGGCAAAAGGTATTTCTATAGCACCTTGTATCCTTACTCCACCTTCG
Source organism: Campylobacterota bacterium (assembly GCA_034723735.1). Taxonomy (GTDB): domain Bacteria; phylum Campylobacterota; class Campylobacteria; order Campylobacterales; family Sulfurimonadaceae; genus S010-53. The sequence goes on from JAYEPE010000006.1 coordinate 887, forward strand.
GTTGAGTTGACAGTCGTCATACCATAGTCGCGAAGCGCTATAAAAATTTCTTCTTCAAAATAGTTTTTAAATAACTTCCAAGGCAATATACTTTTAACAGTATGCCCACCACCATATCCTTCGAGGTCAATTATATTATATGTTGTGTTGTCACAGGAATCTTTTCCATCTTCATGTATCTGTTTTTCTCCAAAAACATGATTTTTACTATGGCTACTTCCATCATCACCATAGGCTAAATCTTGCCCAATTAAGATGCAAGTTTGAAATCCAGACAGATAAGTTAGTTCGTGGGCCATGTTGGCCACACTCATTCCTCTTGCTAAAAATTCATAGTCATGTAAGTTATAGTATTTAATAAATTCATAATTTCTAAAACTAAAAGAGAGAACTCCCTCTTCTGCTGCTTTTATGATATCAGGATGCAATATGGATGAAAATGAAAAAATAACATTTTTAAAGTGTTTTTTATCAACCCCATTATAGAACTTGACAGGCTCTACACTCCTCTCGATGGAGAAAACTATGTCAGGTTTTATCTCATTTTGTATTAGTATTGGAAAGCTTGCATCTAAGCAAAATATTGTAACACTGTTTTGTATCTCTTTTAACTTTTGTAACTGTTTATTTAAAGATGGACCAGTTGCTACAACTACTGCTACTTCCGAATTTTTTGCTTTTGACGTCAGTTCGTTTAGTGAAGGGGTAGTTACAGCTTTTTTCAAATTTGAAACATGTCTTTTGACTCCTAAGATTGTATCTTGAGGGTTGGTTCCAAGGCTATAGGCAATTTGCTGAATAGCTTCAAGTATATAGTTGTTTACAAGTTTTATACTTTCTATATATGAGCTATAGTAATCACAGTGTATGTCAAAAGTATATGTTTTGGAAAATACCATTGCTCCTTTAATTGATTGAAACAGTTCAGAAGCTACATTGTAGTTAAAGTCTTCAAGTAAAAATATCATTAACATACTATTGCTGATCTCGTAAGAAAAATCATTTAAATGCAAAGATATATATATCAGTTCTATTTCAGGTTCAATTATGACAGTTCTTCGTATCCCACTTTTAGTGAATAATTTTTTATAGTAAGAACCATTACCTATCCCAAAATGATATGTAAATGGATATAGTCCATACTTTTTGTTAAAACTATCAAATTTATCTATTGTGTATTGATTTGGCTCTTCATTATATAATAGTTGACTTGCATGTTTATCTACTATATCTATACCATTTTTTAAGGTATATACATCATATTTTTTATTTTCAGAGACCATAAGTAATTTATCATATAGAGTTTTATAATGTTTTTTTAATGTAGCAATATTTTTTTCATAATTTTTTTCATAATTCATAAAGATACGCTCTCTTGTTATAATTTACCATAATATTATCAAAAGCAATTATCGTACCAGTGAGGGATTGTATATGAAAGGAAGGAGGAGATTTAGACTCCTCCTTTAATCGTAAAGATAGCAACATGCATTGTTGCTAAACAACTTTACCGATTGTTACTATTGTAACAATCTCAACACGTTTTGTTGAACAGCATTAGCTTGACTCATTGCATAACTACCAGACTGAGCTAGGATGTTAAGCTTAGAGAAATTAGCTGATTCAGCAGCAAAGTCAACATCACGGATGTTAGACTCAGCAGCTTTTACATTTACTTGAGTAACAGAGATATTGTTAATCGTACTCACCAGTTGATTTTGAGCAGAACCTAATCCTGATCGTATAGTATCTAGGTTGTTGATAGCAGCACCTAGTGTGTCTATAGCTTTCATCGCACCATCAAGTGTGGTAACATCTATACTGTCAAGGTTTGTAAACTCTTCATTGCTAAGACCTACCGTTCCTGCATTTTCAGTATTAACCGCGAGAGTTGAACCAGCAGCTATAACTGATTTATCTAGCATCATCATATCTTTTGCTAATGTTACAGGATCAACAGCATCATCAAGAAATAAATCACTAGTCAATACATCACCAGCTTTAACTGATACTTCAAAGTTTGTACCACCAGCATTAGATGTATTTAGTGTTATATCTTGATTAAAGATAGTACCTGCTTTAAACATAGTATTATCAGCACCTGAAACAAACTGTAGTGTACTACCAGCTTTTAGAGACATATCACTTGTTAGAGTCTCTTTAGCACTCGTAGTTATAGTACCTCCTATTGTAGATCCAGAAGCAAATATCGTATCACCTTCTAGAACAGACCCAGCTTTTACATCAGACTGTGCATATGTGCTTAAAGCATCATTAGTACCCGTTCCAAATACATAAGTCTTATCACCAGTGACAGACCCAGACAATAAAATAGAACCAGCTTCTAGACTAGAACCAGCTTTTACAGTCATATCATCAGCTAGAGTCATATTTGTAGATCCTGTCATGTGAGAAAGCTCTGAAATAGTATCAAAACCCACAGCAGCATCTCCAGCTCCTACAGAACCAGCTTTGATTAAAGAGCCAGAATTGATGGTAGATCCAGCAAGGTTATTGTTTGAATATCCTGTTAAAGTTAGGTCAGCATCTAGTTTTAAATCACCATCGAGTGTCATAGCAACAGCTTCAGCTGAACCAGTAACAGCTGAAAAAACATCACCTTGTTTTAAAACACCATATTCTGCTGTCACTAAATCAGGTCCAACCCAACCACTTGTGGCACCATCTATCTGCAGAATAGAACCACTAGATAAAATAGACCCTTCTTCAACAACAAAAGTTAAACCAGTTGAAGTTAATGCAAGGTTTGCGTCTGTGTGTACATACATATCAGCAACAGATGCAGTTGTACCAGCACCAACAGTTGCACCAGCAGCACCACCATCAGTTGCATTTGTAGTTACTTGCAAGCCTACTGTAAAGTCTGCACCAAGAATTGATCCTGTATTGATAGTACTTAGTTGTTTTATTGATGAGCTAGCATTTGTATCATCTTTTAGTGTCATATCAGCTGTTAAGGTCAAATCAGCATCTAAAGTAACATCATTACTTAGTGTATCACCTACATTGTATGTAGTAGTACCTACTGTAAATCCAGTTGTTACAACGGAACCTTGACCCAGTATAGAACCACTCTTTAGTGTAGATCCTGTAGCCACCAACATATCTTTATCTAGTGCTACATCAGCATCACCACCAGCTGTTGTGCTACCTACTACAAAACTACCTCCAGTTTCTGTTCCAGCTTTTAATATACTAGCAGTTTCTATAGTAGATCCTGCTTTTAAGCTAGAATCTAATTGACTTGTTAAGATACTTGTGAGCAGGTTTGCATCACCACCTATTGAAGAACCAGCCACAAAAGAAGAAGCAGCCCCTATAGTCGAACCAGCTGCTAAAATAGAGTCTTTGACCATAGTAGTTTTAGCATCTATATTAATATTACCACCAGTTGCTCCAGCACCGATACCTTCTATTTGAAATTCAGCTGAACCAGATTGTACGAGTTCAATATATCCTACAGTAGTCAAAGAGCTAGCTGTTGCACCTACAACATCAGAGATACTCCCTTCAACAAGAATGGATTTACCATCACTTTCAAGCGTAAGCTTTCCATCTGTACTAAGAGCCGCACTTACTCCTGTTTGAGTAGTTTTTGAGTTAATTGCATTTAAAAGTGTACCATCGTTGTCATTGTCAGCTACATTGACAGCTCCGATTGTTACGCCGTTGATAGCAAAGTCACTTCCTGTAGATCCAGCTGATACTGCTACATCTGAAGAAGATGTAACTATAGCCTTAGCAGATATACCTGTATCTCCAGAGTATTTGTTAATCTCATCAGAGAGAGCACCCATACTGTTTTGGTAGTTGTTGTCATACTGTACATCAATGGTTTTAAGAGTCAACTCTTTTCCTGTAGTCGCACTCTTCATAGTAAGAGAAACTTCACCACCCATATCACTTGCAAGAGCTAAGTCAGCACGAGATGTTTGACCTATCTGGTTTGTTTGAGCTGAAGCTATACTAACCTTAACAGACTCATTTGCACTTGCACCCACTTGGAACTCTTTGTTGGTAAATGTACCAGAAAGAAGTTTTTGTCCGTTGAAAGATGTAGTTTTAGCGATGATGTTAAGTTCTTCCATCAATGCATCTATATCTTTTTGAATTGCAAGACGTGAGCTTGTGTTTTGACCATCAGAAGCAGCTTGAATTGATTTACTTTTAATTGTATCAAGAATTTTACCATACTCATCAAGAGCACCATCTGCTGTCTGAAGCAGGCCAATTGCATCATTACCATTACTAACTGCTTGAGCCAATGAAGACGCCTGTGAACGAAGTGAATCGGCGATAACCATACCAGATGCATCATCTGCCGCTTTTGTAATACGTAAACCTGAGCTCAATCTAGCGAGAGACTCATCCATTTTACGATTATTCATCACTGAATTTGTGTGTGCGTTCATTGCCGCAATGTTTGTATTAATTCTAAAACCCATAATAAATCCTTTAAGGGAGAGAGCTTTTAGCTCTATTCAAATTTAGCGTCCTTGCTGTTAAGAGTACTATCGTCTGCTTTTGAAAAAGCTTTAGGGTTAATACAAAAATCCAAATAAATATAATGGTATTTTATTGCCATTTCCTATCTCTATATCATCTGAAACTACATAGGAGTTTTCAATATCTTTTATCTGTTTATATGTTTTATTTTTTCCACCTACTTCTATAGTATATTTGTCATCAATTAAAAAATCACCTTTTTTAGATACACTTATTTTATGTTCAGTGTTCGCAACTATACCACTAAAAAAACTTTCTCTTAAAGCTCCACTATCTGGTTTAAGACAGAGCGCTCTAAATATATTTGGATTATCAAGATAAATTTTCTCTGGTTTTTTTATAATAGCCTCACCTCTAGCAGTAGCTGGTATCATTCTAATAATACGCCCTTTTTGTAAAGCATCAAGATAAATATATAAAGTTTTTGGATCAACTTCAACGGCATTGGCTAGGCTTGTAATATTTGGTTTGTATGGAACTGATGTGCATAGCATACTGAGTATTTTTTTAATATTTCTTAGTTTTTTAGAGTCAATATTATAAATTTTCAGTAAATCGATATCTATAGTTTTATTAATTGCTTCGGAGAGTTTTATATTGAACGTATCTTTGTCTTCTAAGTAAAATGGATAAAAACCATATTGCAAATAATCTTTAAAATGTTTTAGTGGTTTTATTTTCGATAGTATCTCTTGAGAATATTTATAATGGTTTGAGAAAATATCTTCAAGAGAGAGTTTGGAAAATTTTTCTGATGTTTGCATCTCTATAAACTCTCTAAATGAAAGCGTAGGCAAGATATATTTTAAAACTCTTCTACTTAAGTCAGCATTATCAAGATGAAGGGCAGATGAGCCTGAAAATATTATATTTATCTCTAAAAAATCCCATATAGCTTTTAAATCAACCGCAAAATTATCTTGATTGTGAATTTCATCTAAAATCAGAACCTTACCACCAAGTGATGCAAACTCTTTAGCAACATCAAGTATAGTTGTAGAACTCATCAAAGGATGATCAACACTTATGTACATCATCTCATCATTTGAAAAAGTTTGTTTTTTCATATATTGCAAAAGCAAGGTTGTTTTTCCAACACCTTTCGCACCTACAATACCTATAATTCTATTCTTAAGATTAATAGTATGTAGTAAATCTCTTTCGTATTGGGGAGTTTTTTTGGATAAGAAGAGTGACGAATACTCTTTTAATGATTCTAATAATGCCATGTATAAACTTTTTATTTATTATTTGGAATATATTACCATAAATTAGTTTAATACTGAGGAATGAATTCCCTTATATTCTATTTTCTAAACCTTTTAAAGACTTTCTCGAAGTTAATACTAGTTTTACATGTAGTCTCTTCAAAGTCATAAGACTCTTTTGAAAAATCACCTTGTTTATCATATTTGGAATCTTTGAGCTTATAAACCTTGGCTTTTAAATCATCAGGATAGACGATAACATAGTATTTTACTTTCTCTTTTTCATAGGTGTCAAATTTGTAATTTTCATCTCTTTTGGCTGTTGATTTTGAGATGACT
>JAYEPE010000007.1:0-6936 GCA_034723735.1 Campylobacterota bacterium
TGAGATAAATTCTTGAGTTCTTCTTTTGATTTTATTGAAAAATGATATTTTAAGATGCTTTTTTTCAAGACAGAAACCTTCTTTTTGTATGAGAAATTATAGCTAAAAATCCCTATAAATAGGCTTTGTTAAAGGTTGAAATTGAATGAATTTTGAAAGTTTTTTTGGGATTATAGAGGGTGATTAGTTACCAAATATTTTAATATATTGTTACTCTGTTGATGAAGCAGATAAACAAATAGTTTCACTAAAGTTATTTGGTTTCCATAGTGAAAATTCTTTAATATCGACACAAGTTATCAATAAATTGTCAAATATTCTATTAAAAAAATTTAAACTCTCATCTAATCAAATAGAAAATACTATCTTAGAAATAATTTGGAAATAAGTTAATTAAGTTTATTTTATTATAATTTTAAAGATTTAAAAATTGGGAAGCAATTTGAATATACTAGTAGCGGGTGGAGCAGGCTATATAGGCTCACATGTAGTAAAACAACTCTCATGCATCAAAAACACAAAGATAACCATACTAGATAACCTATATGGCGGTTACTTTGACAGCATCTCAGTTTTAAAAACTTTTTTTTCTAAAGATAGTTTTAACTTTGTCCATCTTGATTTGTCTGATTTTACTAAGGTTGAAGAACTTTTTCAAACAAATAGTTTTGATGCAGTTATACACTTTGCTGCTCACATACAAGTAGGTGAATCTGTAGTAAATCCTATGAAGTACTATATGAACAACACCATAAACACAACAAACCTTATCAACATGTGTACAAAGTATGGAGTAAATAAATTTATATTTAGCTCTACAGCAGCAGTTTATGGTGAGCCAGATGAAGTGCCCATCAAAGAAACAACCCTTAAATCACCTATAAACCCATATGGGCATAGTAAGCTTATGAGTGAACAAGTACTGCAAGATGCTGGAAATGCTTACAAAGATTTTAACTATGTTATTCTTCGCTACTTTAATGTAGCAGGAGCAAACAGAGATGGAGATATAGGAGAGTGTCATGTACCTGAGTCACATCTTATACCGTTAATTATCCATGCTGCTATTGGTAAGAGAGAAAAGATTATGATGTTTGGGGGTGATTACAACACACCTGATGGGAGTTGCATAAGAGACTATGTGCATGTAGAAGACTTGGCAAATGCGCATATAAAAGCTTTAGATTACTTAGAAGATAAAAAAATCAACAATATTTTCAATTGTGCTTATGGTCATGGTTTTAGTGTTAAAGAGGTTATAGATACTGTTAAAAAAGTATCTGGTATAGATTTCAAAGTAGAGATAGCACCAAGAAGAGAAGGGGATCCAGCTGAGTTAGTAGCAGATAATACTAAAATAAGAGAAGTAATGGGATGGAATCCAAAATATGATGATTTAGAGTTAATCTGTAAATCAGCCCTTAGTTGGGAACAAAAAATGATGAAAGAGAGTAGAAAATGATAAAAAAGTGTTTATTTCCAGCGGCAGGTTACGGAACAAGATTTTTGCCTGCAACAAAAGCGATACCAAAAGAGATGCTACCAGTTCTTACTAAGCCACTTTTACAATACGGTGTTGAAGAGGCCATAAGTGCTGGTATGGATACAATGGCTATTGTAACAGGACGCGGCAAGCGTGCTATTGAAGATCATTTTGATAGATCTTATGAATTAGAACATCAGATAGATGGTACTTCAAAAGAGAATCTGATGCATGAGATTCGTAGAATCGTTGAAAGGTATACTTTCTCATATACAAGACAGGTAGAGATGAAGGGTCTTGGTCATGCAATACTTACAGGAAAAACTCTAATAGGGAATGAGCCTTTTGCAGTAATTCTGGCAGATGACCTGTGTGATAACGATGGTGATTCAATTTTGACTCAGATGACTAAATTATATAAAAAGTACCAATGTTCTATAGTAGCAGTAGAAGAGATACCGATACAGGATTCTAATAAATATGGTATTATAGCTGGAGATATAGTTGAAGACAATGTTATAAAAGTTACAGATATGGTAGAGAAACCAGATTCAAAAGATGCACCATCGAACTTAGCAATCATTGGGCGATATATTCTAACTCCAGATATTTTTGACATCATAAAAGAGACTAAGCCAGGAAAAGGAGGAGAGATTCAAATAACTGATGCCCTGTTAGAACAAGCAAAGCAGAGCAGTGTTATCGCTTATAAGTTTAAAGGTAAAAGATTTGATTGTGGCTCAGTTAATGGATTTGTTGAAGCTACTAACTACTTTTATAATAAAGGAAAGCTTTAAAGTTTAAAACTGCATACTAAAAAATATTTTAAAATATAAAAAGAGATAAATAATGATAACCCAAGAAAGATTAACACACCTAAAACAACTTGAAGCAGAGTCTATCCATATTTTACGCGAAGTAGCTGCAGAGTTTACAAACCCTGTTATGATGTACTCAGTTGGTAAAGATTCTTCTGTTATGCTTCATCTTGCTATGAAAGCATTCGCACCAAGCAAACTACCTTTTCCTCTACTACATGTAGATACTCTATGGAAATTTAAAGAGATGATAGAGTTTCGTGACCAAAGAGTAAAAGATTTAGGTTTTGACCTTATAGTTCACTCTAATCCTGAAGGTATTGATATGGATATATCTCCATTTTCACATGGAAGTAAAGTCCATACAGATGTCATGAAAACACAAGCTCTAAAACAAGCTCTAAATGCAGGTGCTTATGATGCTGTTATCGGTGGAGCTAGACGAGATGAAGAGAAGTCTCGTGCCAAAGAGAGAATATTCTCTTTTCGTGATAATAACCATAGATGGGATCCTAAAAACCAAAGACCAGAACTTTGGAATGTTTATAATACTGCAATCACTAAAGGTGAATCAGTGAGAGTGTTCCCAATCTCAAACTGGACAGAACTGGATATCTGGCAATATATCTACTTAGAAAATATTAAAATACCTTCACTCTATTTCGCTAAAGAGCAAGAAGTAGTAGAATATGAAGGCACAAAAATAAGAGTTGATGATGATAGAGTCCCTGATAAGCTTAGAAAAACATCCACTAAAGAGATGGTTCGCTTTAGAACATTAGGCTGTTATCCACTAACTGGAGCAATAAACTCAACTGCTACGACTCTACCAGAGATTATAAAAGAGATGCTACTCTCAACAAGTAGCGAAAGAGAGGGTCGCCTTATAGATAAAGACCAAGAGGGCGCTATGGAACTTAAAAAAATAGAGGGATACTTCTAATGGATATTATAAACTACTTAAAAGAGCATGAAAATAAAGATATGCTTAGATTTCTTACATGTGGGTCTGTTGATGATGGTAAAAGTACACTGATAGGTCGTATGCTTTATGATTCTAAAATGATATTTGATGATCAATTAGCAGCAGCCCAGAGTGAAAGTAAAAAATATGGTACTACTGGTGAAAAAATAGACATGGCTCTTCTCGTTGATGGTCTTCAAAGCGAAAGGGAACAGGGCATCACCATAGATGTAGCCTATAGATTTTTCACAACTGAGAATCGTAAGTTTATTATAGCTGACACTCCAGGACATGAGCAATATACTAGAAATATGGTTACAGGAGCTTCAACTGCTGATGTAGCTATCATACTGATAGATGCTCGCAAGGGAATACTGACTCAAACTAGAAGACATAGCTTTATAGTTTCACTACTTGGAATACAACATGTAGTTATAGCTATAAATAAGATGGACCTAGTGGAGTACTCACAAAATACTTTCAATGAGATATCTAAAGCGTATGATGAGTTAGCTGATGAGCTTAAAATTAACAACAGATACTATATGCCAGTATCTGCTCTTGATGGTGATAATGTAGTAAATCCAAGTAAAAACATGCCTTGGTTTAATGGCAAACCACTCCTTGAACTATTAGATACTATGGATATAAGCAAAGAAGAAAAAGATGAAAATTTTAGATTTCCAGTTCAGTATGTAAATCGTCCAAATCTAGACTTTAGAGGCTTTTGTGGAACTATAGCAGCGGGAAGTCTGAAAGTTGATGATGAGATTACAGTTTTACCATCTGGTAAAAGTACCAAAGTAAAAAGTATCATCAATGCTGGAGATATCACAGAAGAGAGTCGTGAGGTTACATGTAGTGAAGCCTATGCACCAATGGCTATAACTATCACTACAGAAGATGAAGTGGATATATCTCGTGGAGATATGCTTGTTCACACCAAAAGCATGCCTCGCGTTTCAAACTCTTTAAAAGTTATGCTTGTTTGGATGGATGAAAAGCCAATGGATACGCAAAGAAGCTATGATATAAAAAGAGCTACTTCAGTAGTATCTGGTAACTTTGAACATATTAACTACAAGATAGATGTAAACACTTATGAGAGAACTCAAGTAGATAGACTAGAACTAAATGATATAGCCTCTTGCAAGATGTTACTTACACAACCAATAGCAGCAGATTCTTATGAGTCAAATCGTCTGACTGGTAGCTTTATAGTCGTAGATAGAATCACAAACAATACTGTTGGCGCAGGTATGATAGTTGGTGTAAGTAAAAGAGAAGAAGATGTTACTAAACTATCTACTAAAGAATACACAGATGCAGAAAAAGCACTTAACCAATATATAAGAGACAATTTTCCAGAATGGGAATGTAAAAAAGCATAATGTATAAAGAAACCAACACCCGTTCAATCGTTAAAGGAATAAGCTGGAGAGTAGTTGCTACAACAACAACTATCGCAATAGTTTATTTTTTCTTTGATAGACTTGACCTAGCTATAGCCGCTGGAATGATAGAAACTGTCCTAAAAGTTGGACTCTATTGGGCTCATGAGAGAGCTTGGTTTAAAGTCACTTGGGGAAGAAAGAAAATAGAACCTTTTAATCTTTGGTTTACAGGACTTCCTCTGAGTGGAAAAACAACTATTGCAGATAAAGTATATGAAGAGTTAAAAAAGCTAGATATACCGATAGAGAGAATAGACTCCAAGGATGTTAGAGACCTTATACCAAACATAGGCTACACAAGAGATGATAGAAATCGTCATATGCACCGTATAGGAAATCTTATCCGCACTCTACAAAACAACTCTATATCAACAGTTGCATCGTTTGTTAGTCCATACAAAGAGTCTAGAAAAGCGATTCGAGAGATGGTAAAGAATAATATCATAGTATATGTAAAAACAGATATAGAAACTTGCAAAAAAAGAGACTATAAAGGTGCTTATGCTAAAGCGATGAGTGGTGAGTACCAAAACTTCTCGGGTGTAAATGATGTTTATGAAGAGCCTCAGCATGCAGAGATAATTATAGATACTGATAAACTAAATGTAGATGAGTCCGTAGATATAATAGTAAAATATGTAAAGAAGAATTATGTCAAATAATAAAAATATAGTACACCATAATCATCAGGTCACTAATGAAGAGAGAGCAAAAATTAAGAATCAAAAGCCTTGTATACTTTGGTTTACTGGTCTGAGTGGAAGCGGTAAGTCGACTATTGCCAACGAAGTGGAATTAAAATTAAACCAATTAAATAAACATACATATCTTTTAGATGGAGATAATATAAGACTGGGACTCAATAAAGGTCTCAGTTTTTCAGATGAAGATAGAGTAGAAAATATTAGAAGAATCGGTGAGGTCTCAAAACTATTTGTGGATGCAGGAACTATAGTTCTAACAGCTTTTATATCTCCATTTATAAAAGATAGAGAGATTGTAAAAGATTTAGTCCATACAAGTGAATTTGTAGAAGTATATGTAGATACACCACTTGATATATGTGAGAGTAGAGACCCAAAAGGACTTTATAAAAAAGCAAGAAGTGGAGATATCCCAAATTTCACAGGAATTAGTTCCCCTTATGAAGCCCCTGAAAAAGCGGAAATTCACATTCAAACAGATGATATGAATGTAAAAGAGTGTGCAGACAAAGTAGTAGATTACTTAAAGAATGGAGGTTACCTAAAATGTTAAACGAGATAGAGTTAGCAAAAATCGTAAACATCGCAAAAGAAGCTGGCGGTGCAATAATGGAGATCTATAAAAAAGATTTTAAAATAGAGTATAAAGATGATAAATCACCTTTAACTGAAGCTGATACAAAAGCTAATGAAATTATCTGTAACAGACTTTTAGAGCTTTACCCAAATATCCCAATAATGTCAGAAGAGAATAAACAAACAGAATATGAAATAAGAAAAAACTGGGAGCACTATTGGTGTATAGACCCCATAGATGGCACAAAAGAGTTCATAAAGAAAAATGATGAATTTACTGTAAATATAGCACTTATACATAAAAATACTCCCGTTTTAGGTGTTGTATATGCTCCTGCAATAGATGAGATGTACAGAGCCAAGAAAGGCGAAGGTGCATATAAGAATGATGAGAAACTGCCTCTACATGTAAATACTAAGCCAGAGAAAAAATTATTTGTAGTAGCAAGTAAATCACACCTTTCAGAAGAGACACAAGCTTTTATAGATAATTTACAAACACAGATTATAGAACAAGTATCTAAAGGTAGCAGCCTTAAACTCTGCATGGTAGCAGAAGGTGTAGCAGATATATACCCAAGACTTGCTCCAACTATGGAGTGGGACACAGCCGCTGCTGATGCCATAGTACGAGAAAGTGGAAAGATGAGTTATCAGTTTGAACAAGAGGTGCCTATGGTTTATAATAAAGAGAATTTATTGAACCCTTGGTTTATTGTAAAAAAGTAAAAACCACCCTAATAATAGCAGTCAAATACTTTCATAGTTTGAGTATTTTATAAAATATAATCTACAACTTTAGATTCAATAGTAACTGACTTTATAAGCTCAACAACTTTAAGATGTTCTGGATGAACTGCATACTCACTTAAAGCTTCTTTTGTATCAAATGTAGAGTATAATGAAAGATCAAAAGCTCTCTCACTCTGATTAAAAT
>JAYEPE010000008.1:0-6936 GCA_034723735.1 Campylobacterota bacterium
ACTTACATCGGCGATAGCAACGTAAAGTATTGATTTTTCTACATCAAAATATATAGCATCATCATAATCTTTAGCTGTTACAGGATCGATAGTACAAAAAGGAAGATGACGAAGATCTTTACGATCTCGATAGTCATTAATATCAACACTTTTAAAAGATTGTGCAAGGCTTAAGACTTCTTCTGTAAATTCATCATGCTTATTATATTGGGCTAAGACAATATGCTCATCTACTTTAGGATCATCAAGATTACCTAAAAGTTTGGTGATAACACTGTTTTGATTATCAATTTGCAGACAGTCACCCTCACGGTATGATGCAAGTTCTTCTGGTGTTAAAGCAATGCCTACAGGATGTTCTGTACGAATATCTAGCAGTGATAAATGCCCATCACGAGTGGTGACGTAGGCAACACTATAGCTAAGCGCACGTCCTGCAATAACAACTACTTTAGCCTGAGGTGTGCCCCGTCGTCCCATCAAACGCATAGCAATTACCAAATCACCTTCTTTAGCTTCGTTAAGGTTTTCAGCTTCAATTAGAAGGTCACGTGCATAGAGTCCTATAGCTTGAAGGTAGGCAGAGCCCTCTTGGATGTTAGATACTGTCCCTGCACGATATTTTGAGTGAAAACGAAACTTATTCTCTTCTTGAACGACAATTCCTTTTTCGAGCCATTCATCAATATTATTGCGCTCTTTCTCCAGTATATCTTGTTTATGAAGACCTAGAGAGAGTCGTAATAAGAGTGATCTCATTCGCTAAAGTTAGCAAGAGATGTTTCAAATGATTCGAGATCAAGTCCATATTTGGCTATAAGTTCTTTAGCTTCTTGTATGCTTTCAGGAGTGATTGTGCCATCAATAGTCACTGCTGTTGTGACAACGTGTAAGCTTTCAACAGCAAGTTTATCAGATATTTCTGATGTATCAGGATCATTAGAGTCACGGATTGTTTCAATAAGTGCTTCTTCAAAACGCCAGTGATCAAAAATATGTCCACTAACATGCGCGGTATCTGTCTGTGCAAACTTTTGTTCAACTTCAATAGTGTTACTATTCTCTACTAAAAATTCAGTAAACTCACCTGCTTGATTATGCTCAATAACATGACGTGCAATTAAAACCTTACCAATATCAACTAAAAAAGCAGCAGCAGATAAAATACCAAGAATTTTTGGATTTTTACGAATGTACCAACCTGTTATCAAGGCATTTTGATTTTCTGCACGTTTAGAATATTGAGCATTTGAAATTTTATAAGGAGAGAGATCCAATGAAAAACTATTGCTAATTACAGAAGCTAGTGCAAATCCGCGAATAGTTCCCATGCCAAAGAGGCTTACTGCTTGTGATATATTGGTGATTTCACGACTGAAGCCATAAAGAGGTGAATTAGCAGATTTAAGAATGTCTGCCGTAAGTAGGGGGTCTTTTTCAAGGATACTAACCATATCTGCAAAAGTTGATTCGGGATCTCGGTAAACCGATTCTATCTTAATAGCTGTTTCGGGTAAAGGCGGGAGTTGTTTAATCTGTTGTAAAATACTGTTATTCATAGTGCATATCCAATTCCATTAAGAGGGTTAATTTTTAAACATTATAAGTTAAAGAGTTTAAAGTATGACTGAAAGATAGTTTTTTTATTTTTATTTTGCTACTATAACCTTTATTATTTATTTTTTTAATCGAGGATTATTATGCAACGTGATGCAATGTTAAAACAGTTAGGTTATTCACCAAATGAAGCACTTCTTGGTCAAATGGGCCGTATTATTGAAAACACAAAAGAGTATTCAAAAATTGAAAAGCATATTGTGGATTTAAATGATATTTTAAAGGTTGATCAGTCTTATGTTGCGATGTCAAACAGTGAAGATTATCTAAAAATTAAGATTGAGACAGATAACGAAGAGATAATTACTAATGCTATGAAAAAAGTTGATCATTTTTCAGATAAATTTAAAGTGAATCTGGAAAAAGTTAATGGTAAAAATACCTTCTATATTTTAGGTTTTAACAAATAGCTTCTATAGAGCCTATTACACAAGAAGGTTACGATCTTCTGCTTAGAGAGTTTAAATTTTTAAAAGATGTTGAGAAGCCACAAGTTAATGGTGAAAAGCAAGAAGCGGCTGCTCAAGGTGATCGCTCTGAAAATGCAGAGTATCATGCAGCAAAAGAGAAGCTTCGCCATATAGATAAACGTCTTTTTTATCTAAACTCTATGATTCAAAAATCAAAAATTATTGACCCTAGTGATTTAGATCACTCTCGTG
This sequence comes from Campylobacterota bacterium, assembly GCA_034723735.1. Taxonomy (GTDB): domain Bacteria; phylum Campylobacterota; class Campylobacteria; order Campylobacterales; family Sulfurimonadaceae; genus S010-53. The sequence goes on from JAYEPE010000008.1 coordinate 2,280, forward strand.
TTCATTTTGGAGCAACAGTTGAGATTTGTGATATAGATTCTGAAGAAGAGTTTACTTACACAATTTGTGGTGTTTTAGAGAGTGAACCTGATAATGGACTTATATCACTCCATGCACCACTATCTAAGGCAATGATGGGTAAAGTCATTGATGATGAGTTTAGAATTTCACTACCATCTGGAGTTAAAAATTATGAGGTCATTGGCATTTCATATACTCCTATCTTCTCACTTAAAAAAGTAATTCGTACTGAAAAAGAGTTTAGTTTTAAATAGTTGCAACTAAATGTTGTAAAGCTTGGAGTGATTTTTCTTTATTTGAATAACGTGTTTGTTGATATAGCTGGCTTACATGTAAGAGCTTTTCATCTTGTAGCTTTTTTGCGCAATGGGCTAGAAAATGTTGCATACTTTCAGAATTTTCTTTAATGAATCCTTGTTTTTTTAATTTTTTTAATAGAGGCTGAAGTGCTTTAAGTGCAGGGTGAATAGTCTGCTTTTGATGATGAATTTGTCGAAGTAGATAAGCAAAAATAGCTAAGATAATAAATACTCCTATAAATTTCAAGAGTACTGTAATATCTTCAAGTAGGCTATGAAGCAGTTGCATCTGTTTAGAGCGGTTATAGTCTAAGATCCATGATTGTAAAGTGTAGCGAATATACATATAAGTAAGATTCACACGATGTAAGAAAGGATTTTTTTCTTCTACATGTAAGGTGTTTTGCATCTCTGCTTGAGTTTGTGTTTTTGTTGCATAAAGTGTTGTTTCAATACGTTGCCAACCTTGATTTTCGAGGTAAACTTCAACCCAAGCATGGGCATCTTCTTCTCGAACAACAAGATAATTTTCATAACTATTTTTATAATTGGCTTTAAATCCCGTAACAATGCGAGAAGCAATACCAGCCATACGAGCCATTGTTGCGAAGGTACTAGCAAAATGGACACAATAGCCCTCTTTATTAGCAAAAGCAAAAGAGTCAATGGGATCTTTATCTTCAATACCTTGAGGTTGCAGTGAGTAGTTTAGATTTAAGGCTTTAAAGCGTCTGATTACCTCATTTATATTTTTAGATGAATTTTGCATATATTTAAAAAGTTTATCATCACGCGAAGCATTAAATTCTAAAGATTTTATTTTTTGTATTGGTGTTACATGTAAGGCTTTGAAGTTTAAATCGGAATATCCCAAATAACGCTTAGTATCTATAATTGGTTTTTGTGATGTTACAATATAATCACTGTCACGTTGCGCCTTTTGGGGACTTTGCAGAGGATAATCTAAAAAGTAAAGCCACTGTTTGTGGTGAGGGTAGAGGGTGACTTGATAGCTTGTTGCGTCATTTATTGGGTCATTTTGTAAATAAAGTGGATCTTGCGTTAGTGGTGCCCAGTGGGTAGTCTTATCGATATAGAGAGTAGAACCTCGAAAATAGAGTTGCTCCTCTTTTGGAAGTTTTGTATCAAAGGAGATCTCCATAACAACTTTTTTTGAGGGAACAAGTAGCGCATCACCACCCATATGCATAAGTCCATCATGACCTGTTCGTACAGTGCTAGAAGCTTTAAATCCAAAATCTTTAGTCTCAAAAGAGATACGGGGAAAGACAAGAAACAGCAAAACGATGATAGGAATAGAGAAGCTAAAAAGGCTAATTGCCATCTTAAAAGAGGCCATAAAAGAGCTCTGCATACGGTACCAAAGCAGTAAAGTTAAAAATATAAACAAGACTGATACGGCGTAAAAGAGCATGAAAATAGTATTATAAAAAAAATACGAAAGGCTTAGAAATAGTGCAGGGGAGAAGAGTAGATAGAAGTTTATCTCTTTTGAAAGACGCTGCAGTACTACGGCTACAATTAAGAGTGAAATGATAAGTGATACAAAGGTATCAAGTCTCTTGAGCCCCACAAAGGTAAAGGTGTCATAAAAGGAGATAGCAAGAGCAATAGCACCCAATAATGCAAATATAAGAGTATGTTTTGGTTTGATGTTTTTAAAAAATATAAGAAAAGAGAGACTTCCAAAAAGATAAAGTACCATCACTGTATTTATAATAAATAGATGAGGAATAATAGAGAGAATTATTGCTACATCAAGCAGTTGTTGCTTGCTTGGAGTTTGATTAGTAAGTGCTAAGTTTTTGTAAAATTGCATCATAGGACTCTTGTTGAGAGTTTAGGATTTCATTAGGCATTTTGATACTAAAGTCACGTCCTTGTTTTTCACACTCTAAAATCCATAAACAAAGTTGTGAAAGTCGTGCTTCATCATCATCTGCACAGCTCATAAAATCAAAATATAAGGTTTGAACTTGACTGACATAAGAAAAGTTACGGCTCATCATTTCACCTGCTTGGGCAAGTGAGGGCCAATGAATGAGTGAAGGTGAGTCAGAACTTTCAAAGCTACGTAAACCTTCAAAATCGCTACGTTCTCCATAGTATGAGGCTTGCTCTTTAAGATATTTATTCAAATCAATTCCGTAAGCTTGAGGATATATCATGAGTTTTCCAGCAGTTTTTTCGAGTTTTAAAAATCTTACATGTAAGAGTGGAAAACGACTCTCTATATGTATATCAGGATAGGGGGTACTTCCACGTTTTTCAAAAACAGGTGATAAGCTAAGCAGTGCCTCTTGCTCAATCCATTTAAAATGTTGCTTTGAAGAGTTAATTTTATAGGTAATATCATAAGCAGGGTTTGAAGCATTATTGATAATGCGCCATTTTAGTTTACTTGGTGTTTTAGCAAATATACGTTCTTGAGGCAAAGTAATGAGTGCTAAATTATAAAGATTTATACGCCCGAAATAACAGCTACTAATGGCAAGAGAAAAAATTACAAATAGAGTAATATAGACAATATTAAAATTGTGCATATAGGCTTCTAAAAAAAGTGCCACCATCATGAGAACAAGTACAATAAGATAAGGTGTTGCCCGTGAGCTAATAGCCTTATTAATCGATATGTAGTGCGTTAAGAATGAGTTCACTAGGCGACTCGTTGGTGGTATGTGAAGTACATTTTAAGCGATGTCCACTTACAAAAGGAAGCATCATTTTAACATCTTCAGGAGATACATAATCACGACCTTGTATAAAAGCATAAGCTTTACAGATATTACTAAGTGCTAGGGCTGCTCGTGTAGAAAGTCCACTTTGAAAGAGCCCACTTTCACGTGAATAGCGGATAATATCTTGAAGATAATCCAAAATGCTTTCTGAGAGGTAAACCTTGGTTACCTCTTCTTGAAGTTTTGCAATCTCTTCATAAGAGAGTGCTTGTTTGAGTAGTAGTTTTTTTGTATTTGAAAGAAGAATATCTCGTTCTGATGCAGCATCGGGATAGCCTAATGAAAAAGAGACCATAAAACGATCAAGCTGTGAACTAGGAAGCTCAAAAGTTCCCACTTCTTCAAAAGGGTTTTTTGTAGCTACTACAAAAAAAGGTTCAGCAAGAGGGTGTGTTGTCCCATCAACACTCACTTGAGCCTCTTCCATCGCTTCGAGCAGGGCACTTTGAGTTTTTGGACTTGCACGATTGATCTCATCAGCAAGTAAAAATTGCGAAAATATTGCTCCTTTTTTAAAAACAAAAGTAGCATTATTGGTATCGTAATAGTTAATACCCAAAATATCTGAGGGAAGCAGATCGCTAGTAAATTGAATACGACTATAATGAAGTCCAAGGACTTGCGCCATAGTCTTGGCCAAAGTTGTCTTACCCACACCTGGAAGATCATCAATAAGTAGATGCCCCTTTGCTAAAAATGTAGCCAAGGCTAACTCTACCTTATCACGTTTTCCATGGATAACTGTTTCAATAATAGTAATAATTTTTTCTATATTTTTGCTGTCATGTATATTCATAAGAGTATTTTAGCATTACTTTTGAATAACAGATGGCTTTAATGTGAATGGTATTAAAGGAAAGTGGTATAATAAGAGACTAAAAATTAAGGTATGCCGTGAGTTCTGCACTTGATAGACTAAAAGATTTAACATCAAAAATTTCCAGTTATGAAGTAACACGCAAAGAGAATCTTCTTAAATTAGAACAGTTGTATCACTCTTTACATGTAAGTGACAAAGTAGATATATTTAATGAACTTTTTGAGTTTAAAGCGATTAACCTCTCGGGTATTGCCTTGAGTAGTGATAATTTAGGTGCTATTCAAGAGGGTAAATATATTCAGATTATTGCGATTAGCTATGATTCTGAGGCTGTTGTAAAAAATAAAAATACCTCACTTGCATATTTTGGACGTAGTGATAAAATAGAAGATAAATTGAGATACGATATTATTACCTTTGTTTTAGCATGGCGCTTTGAGAAGAGTTTTCGTACTTTAGAACATTATAATGGACTCATTAAATCACTTCCTAAAGATATAGATGCGTAAATTCTGGTTTTTACTCTGGTTTGATTGGGCACTTTTTGTAAGTGTTTCGAGTTTACTTTTGACAAGTGCTGTTGATGGTATGCTTGTCTTTATTATCTATTTTTTAAAAGATATGCCTGCTCTTAATGGTGTCACTTTGAGTGCTTTGGGTGATATTTGGATTTTTTGGTTTGGGATTATCTGGAGCGGGATGCTTTTATTGAGTATTTTTGTAAGTATGAAACGTTTTTTTAATAGATGTTTTGATGG
>JAYEPE010000009.1:0-6918 GCA_034723735.1 Campylobacterota bacterium
TTGTTGCTAAATGAGGTACATGTGCTAGTGTTACTTTCATAGTGAAGCCCTAGGTATTATTTTTGGGTATTTTACCCGTTAAAAGGTAAAAAACTGTTTATGGGGAAGAGGTAGAGAGAATTTTATTGTCTAGGAAGTATTCTTGGAGTATAAAAACTCTTGTTTTTGCGTCTTAACAGCTGGGACATTGCTTGAATTTTGCTCTGCAAAATTAATGCTGTGTCCCTCTATTGCCAATAACCCAGTTGGCAAGCCAAAAACAGTAAAAAAGTTTCTCTCATAAAATGGCTCTATAGCATTGACAAGGCATTTGTATAGACAGACTAATGTTTTAAATGTTTTTTTAGTTCATCTGCGGATATATTGAGCTCTTTTGCTACATCTTCTAGTGATAGTTTAAACTTTGTTATCATGGTTGTAGCAGTAGCTATGATTCCTTGTGAAATTCCTTGTGAAATTCCTTGTGAAATTCCTTGTGAAATTCCCTTTTGTAAAACTATCTGATAACTCGGTAAATCTTCCATTTTTATATCTCTTAACATCTGTTCCGCCTCCTTTAGCTTCGCTGCTAAATCTCTGTTTGTTGATAATACATCTAGTATAAGCATATACTTTCCTAGCTTATGTTCATCATCTTTTGTTAACTCTTCTAATCTTTGTAAGATATAGGTTAATACATCTAATTCATCTCTATCTTTGAAATCACACAATATACTCAAAACAAGAGCATCAGGATTATCCATATCTAGGAACTTTTGACAATCTATATTGTGCATATCTACGAGAGTATAGTTATAGTTTAGATATTGCTCTTTTATAGTGTCATTCATAGTTAATTTGGCTTTACCTATATAAATGACAAACTGTTTCACTTCATACTTTGCAAATTTTGTTTTTATATCACTGTAGTATCTTAGCATTCTTCTAGGCATTAACTTATCGTTAGAGTTTTGAATCTCTAAGTGTAGAATCGCTTCTTTGTTATCTATTTTACAGAGTGCTACTATATCTGCTTCTCTTTTCTCTATACGCTGGAGCTCTTTATCTACAAACTCTATATCTTTGACATCTAACTCTAGGATATATTTAGCTATATCTTGGGTTATAGTTTTGATAGTGTCTTTTGTAGTGATGTCTTTTTGCATGTGGGTATTATAGCATAAGCTAAAAATATGCTAATTAATACAGAGGCTACTTTTCCTCGTTATAACTTTTCCTAGGGTATAAAACCTGTTTATAGCTCTGAAGCAGTTAGTTTTAAAGTAATTGCAGAAGCTTTTTGGGCGTCCATTTTTGAAAGAATTTTACCTACAGTCTTAGGTTTGAGTGTCATCATAATTTTTGCAGCATCTTCAATCTTCATCTCGCTTAAAACTTGTGCTGCAGAACCTGCTTTCATTTTAGCAAAAGTCTGTGAAGTCTTGTCCATTTTTAAATTTTTCATTGTTTCAAGTGCTTGCTTGTTTTCATCAAGCATTTTTTTGATAGAAGCTTCTTTGGCAGTAATTTCACTCAAAACAGCACTCACATTAGCTTCACGCTGTTCGATGGCTGCTTCACGTTTTGTGATTAAGTCATCAGTTGCATATTGCAAGGCTTCGAGTGCTTGACGCTGTTCATCAATACGCTCAAGCTCTACAAGGAGTTCACCTTTTCGTTCTTGAAAAATTTTACTACATTCAAAAAGGTTCTTACTAGTTTCAATAGCACTTACATGTAAGGAGATGAGTAAAAGAATTAATATGATTTTCATTGCTGATCTTGTCGATACATAAAACTGTGTAAGGCACTTTCATCTAACTGTTTCATTTCAACTTGAGCACGTTTTTTGAGAATCATTTCAATCTCTTTGGTCTCAAGATACTTATATTTTTCATATTCTATAGTCGCTTCTTGTAGCAATTTTTTTAACTGCGTAACTTGCTGAGATGCAAAATTAAGCCATGAGCGTTTTTGTTCAATAACATTACGCTGAATATCTAAGATGGTACGTTCTTGAAGCATATCACTCATATTTCCCTGACTTAAAGATGATGTCTCTTTAAGTTGTAGGTAGGCATCATCAAGGGCACTTTGGGCATTTTGTTTGTCTCTATTCGCACGAGAAAAATCACGTTCACATTTATCAAGACTGTTTTTCTTTATCTTAACTAAGGGTGTGAAACGTGTTTTCATCTGCCTACTTTACATTATAATTGTATCAAGTCTCTCTGGTGATGTTGATATCATACCAACTTTTGTCTGACTAATTTCTTCGATAACACGAACATACTCTTGCGCCTCAGGAGGAAGATCTTCAAATTTACGTGCCCCTACAGATTTTTCCCAACCTTTAAAAGTTTTGTAAATTGGCTTTACATTATCTAAATCTGATGGTAAATAGTCAATCTCTTCGCCATTAAGCTCATACGCTACACAAACTTTAATCTCTTTAAAACCATCTAAAACATCTAGTTTCATAAGTGAAAGTTCATCACAGCCATTTAAGCGACTTGCATAGCGACACGCAACTGCGTCAAACCAACCACAGCGACGTGCTCGTCCTGTTGTTGTTCCAAATTCGTGACCTTGTTCGCCAAGACGTTTTCCATCTTCACCCATATCTTCACTTGGGAATGGGCCATTACCAACACGTGTACAATATGCTTTGACAATTCCTGTCACTTTGCCAATATCTTTTGGATTTATTCCAAGACCTGTACATGCACCAGCACTTACAGTTGCACTTGATGTAACATAAGGATAAGTTCCGTGGTCGATATCTAGCATTGTTCCCTGAGCACCCTCTAATAGTATTCTTTTATCTTCATCGAGAGCTTTCCAGACCATATTTGTCGTGTTAGTGATAAAAACACCCAATTTTTCTTTGTAGCCTTTGAGTTCTTCTAAAAGTTCTTTTTCATTTGGAGTCTCTATCTCTAAAACATCAAAAATAGCACGGTTTTGAGCAAAATAATCTAAGATATGCTGGCATAATTTTTCAGGATTTAAAATTTCACCTGTGCGAATACCCACACGATTAATTTTATCAGAATAAGCAGGTCCAATTCCTTTACCAGTAGTGCCAATAGCTTTGTCACCTTTAAGACGTTCACGAGCTTGATCAATGAGAGCATGATATGGAAGATTGAGATGCGCTTTATCAGAGATGAAAAGACGACCTTCAAGGTTTTCAAACTGCTTCATCTCTTTGATAATAGATTCAGGAGACATAACGACACCATTACCTATAACATTGATAGCTTTAGGATTTAAAACGCCTGATGGGATAAGGTGCAGAGCAAAACGTACACCATCAACCCAGATAGTATGACCTGCATTATGTCCGCCTTGAGAGCGACACACCATATCATATTTCTGAGCTAACATATCAACAATTTTACCCTTACCTTCATCGCCCCATTGGACGCCTACAATTAAATCTGCTTTCATCTTTTCTCCTTAACTCAGTGCTTCGACAAGTGTGTCAGTGTAGATTGCAAAACCTACAGATGTCACATCATCATTGTGGTAACGACCACCACGTGCATAAATTTCATTTTTATGTATCACTCTAAAAAATAGCTCATCATAGTACAACATTTTTGCATAATACATAGGTGCAATAACTACGTTTTTATATGATATTTCACTGCACAGCTCTTTTATTTTTTCTAACTCTACTTTAATCTCATCGGGAACTATAGCAATAACTTCATCAATTTGTTCAATATCATGCAGATAGACAAGTTTTGTTAGCCACTCTATATTAAGAGCCAAAAATTGCTCTACATTTATATGACGGAATGCATCAAGATCGATATCCAGCATTTTTGATATCTTATGAGGTATATTTATATTTGAAATCTGAACAAGAGGCTCAAGTTCCAACTTTTTAAAGATACTTGTACTTTCATTTAAGACTGTACTTACTTTTACTTCATCAATATACTCAGCACCAACTTGGTACTGTTCTATCGATGGGTAACGGTAAACTGGCTGAATATAAAACCATTTTTTATGGCTTGTATTTCGACCAAGACGCTTATTGATAATTCGTACAACATCTATAGTAGAGTCTGCACGTAAACTCATATTGTGATTTGCGCTATCATTTACACGCACTAATTCACGTTCATCAGAGATGCTTTGATGCTGATGATAGGAAAATAGTGGTGTGACTATCTCCTCAAAACCAGCATCTGACAAGACCTCGCTTGCTACATGTTCAATAAAGCGTTTCTTTTTAGCTACTTCACCAAAATAGAGCTTACTTCCACTTGGAATTTCATGTTCAAAAATCATTATATTTCTTTTTTACTCAGTTTCGTTTTAAAATATTCTAGATTAAAAACCTTGCTTGCTGTACCATCATAAGTACGTCGTCCTAACAAATCAAGTGTTAATTCAATACTATTAACTACCCATGCTATCTCATGTGTCTCAATAAATCCCATCTGGTTAATTCTAAAAATCTTACCCTTAAGATGGTCTTGTCCTCCTGCAACATTCACATCAAATTGCTCTTTAAGAATACGACGAATCTCGCCTGCATCTTTATCATCAATAGTTGTCATTGCCTTTGCAGGAGCTTCTGGATACGAATGTAATCCTATAGCTTCTAAGGCGAAGCGTACTGATTTAGCGTGTCGTGCACTTGCGCAGTACAACATTCCTACTCCGCCTTGCTTTTCAATAGTCTCTAAAACTTCTAAAAGACCAATAATGAGTGTTGTCGCCGCTGTATATGCAGTAGTGTTTTTGCGCTGATTTTTAATCTCTGAGGCTAGGTTTAAATAATAACCTTTACCAGAACCAATTTTTTCAATTGCGCCACTGCTTAAGCCTAACATCGCTAATCCAGGAGGCAACATAAAGGCTTTTTGGCTTCCTGAAATAACACAATCGATATTTTCAACATTAATACGCTCAACACCTATGGCAGTAATACCATCAGCAATCACCATGATATCAGGATTAATCGCTTTAACTGCTGCAGCTATCTCTTCAATAGGATGACGCAGACCACCCGCACTTTCACAAATCTGGATGGCAATCGCATCAATATTGCTATTAGCCTTTAGTGCTGTTACAACATCTTCAACTGATGTTGGCGTGTTCCATTCATATTTAAGTTCTACATTTTCTAAGTTATGTGCCTTGGCAATTTTTCCAAAACGCTCACCAAACTTTCCTGCATTGACACTTAAAAGTGTGTTTGAGCAGAGATTAGTAACAGCCGCTTCCATAGCACCCGTACCACTAGAAGCAAGAATAACTACTTCATCGGTAGCAAAAAGTTTAAGTAGTAGTTCACGTGTTTTTTCAAAAATAGCTTCAAACTCCGGCGTTCTATGATGAATAGTCACATCTGCCATGGCCTTACGAACGTTTTCTGGAACAGGTGTTGGTCCTGGAGTGAAAAGTAGCATGTATATATGTCCTTAAAATAAAATCAAACCGCGTATTGTATCGCAGTGTATGTTAGGTACGTATAAAATAAAAAAATATGCTAAAATTCGCATTATTTCTAGGAAACTATATGACTATTTTTGATGCTATTATATTGGGGATTGTTGAAGGTATTACTGAATACCTTCCTGTCTCTTCAACCGCACACCTTGTTTTAACAGCGCAAATTCTTGGTTTAAAGCAAGATGCTTTTTTAACCGCTTATGAGATTATTGTTCAGATTGCCCCTATTTTTTCAGTAATGATTATCTATAAAGAGCGTTTAATACAGAGTATTAATTTATGGTATAAACTTATTGTTGCTTTTATTCCTACGGGAATTGTTGGATTTTTATTTCATAAACAGATTGAGGCGATGTTTAGCACCAATTCAACAGTAGCTTTAATGATATTGACAGGTCTTGTTTTTTTACTTATAGAGTACTTTTACCGTGAAAAAGAACATCATGTAGAAGATTTAGATGATGTAAGCTATAAACAAGCTTTCTTAATTGGTCTAGCTCAAATTCTTTCACTTATCCCCGGTATATCACGCTCTGGAACAACAATCCTTGGTGCAATGCTTATTGGTCTTAAACGTAATGCAGCGATGAGCTTCTCATTTTTGCTTGCCATTCCTACAATGGGGGCTGCTTCTGGGTATATGATGCTTAAAGAATATGAGATCATTATGGCTGGTCAGGTGGAACTATTATTAGTTGGCTTTATTATTTCTTTTATTGTAGGTTATATTGCAGTTAAAAGCTTTCTTGCAATTGTAGCTCGATATAATTTCACACCTTTTGGTATTTACCTCGTTGTAGCAGGGCTACTTTTTGGACTTTTTGGCATCGAAATGTAAATACCTAATTCATTACATGTAAGGATATATATAATATGAGCAAAATACAATGGTTACGTTATTCAGCATTAACAGAAGGAGTATCTTGGTTGCTTTTGCTTTTTATTGCAATGCCACTTAAATACGTTTGGGGAGACCCTTCTTATGTTAAGGTTATAGGTATGGCACATGGAGTTCTCTTTATTCTCCTCATCGCACTTTTACTGCAAACTTTTATGGAAGAGCGTATTGACAAAAAAGAAGCACTTAAGATTTTTATCGCTTCATTTCTTCCATTTGGTACTTTCTTTACAGACAAAAGCCTCCGTGAAGTAATTACTCAAGAAGAAGCTCTCAAGACACCTGCACAATAATTTCTACAGATGTATACACATCCCGCTTATATATTCCCACTTTTAAACGAGTATATTGCGTCATAGTGCAAGGCGAAATTCCGAAGGAGCTACTAGTAGCTTCAAGGATTTTCAACGAAGCAATATGATGCAATATACTCGCCCTTCGGGTAAAAGATAAGCTATCATCTACTGCGTTAGATACCCTTGAAGCTATTAATAGCTCCTGCGGATATCTGCCTTGTAGCTAATAGCTTATCTTTTATTTAAAAGTGGGAATATATAAGTGGGATG
>JAYEPE010000010.1:0-6916 GCA_034723735.1 Campylobacterota bacterium
GATTATATTTGTAGTATTGAACTTTTCATTCACACTTTTTGTATATCCAACAGGTACGGTTGATTTTATAACCATAGTAGCCTCAGGATTAATTTCCAATACATCTTTAATAACAACTTCTACAAGCTTGGTATTGAAATAATTTGTATCAGGATCGTAATCTGTTGGGGTTGAGATAATGATATATTCAGCATCCTTATAAGCCTCATGCTTATCAAGAGTAGCTTTAAAATTCAAATCATCTCTTTTTAAATATTCACTAATCTCCTTATCTTCTATAGGAGACATCTTATTGTTAATCATTTCAACTTTTTCAGGGATGATATCAAGCGCAATAACTTCATTATGCTGTGCAAGTAAAACTCCATTTGAAAGTCCTACGTAACCTGTTCCTGCTATGGCAATTTTCATTATATATTTGTCCTTGATTTTGTATTTTGAATAACTAATTATATCTCTATTGTATCTTTTTTTATCTCAACATCAACATTTTTTTTACTTTTTTTACTTTTTCTACGCTTACGAAGTCGTGGATCAAAAAGATTAAAAAAAGTATAAAAAAGTGCCATAAAAAGAACAATATTCCACGTATCATCTTGTCCAATACTACGATAACCAATCATAGAAAATATAAATTGTAACATCCATAATATAATTACCGTAATTTTAACATCTCGTTTTTGATTATGCAAGATATGATGCAGATGATTTTTATCTGCTTTAAAGATTGATACACTTCGCTGTTTTCGACGTACCATGACCATCATGGTATCTAGCAAAGGAAGTGCAGCAATAAACAATATCACTGTAGGGTTAATATAAGCTAAAGACTTAATTCCCAAAATAGCAATTACAAAACCAAGAGTCAACGAACCTGAATCACCCATAAATATTTTAGCAGGATGCCAGTTTAAAAATAAAAATGCTAACAATGAAAACATAAAACTAGATGACAGCATAATAATAAACATATCGTTAAACTTAATACCGACGGCAAGAAAAGTACCTAAAATAATAAAGGAAACTCCCCCAGCAAGGCCATCAATACCATCGATAAGATTTAAAGCATTCGTAAAACCAACAACAGCAAAATAGGTAAAAGGAAAGACTAAAAGCCAGTAAAGTTCTATATGCATACCACCATAATTACCAAGAGAATGTATGGAGCAATTATCTAAATAGAGCAAAGAAACAGCAAAAAAGATAGTAATAAACTTAAAGCGAGGGCGACAATTCTTCACATCATCTATAATGCCTGTGATTAAGACTAAGACAATAGCAATTATAAGCAAATAATTATCAAAAAAAAGCTGAAAATCACAAAGAGCCATTGTTAACAATGCTGCTATAGAAAAACCTATTCCTCCGCCTTTAGGAGTGTGTATATTATGAAAGCTTCGATCATTTGGAATATCTACAAGTTTGAATGCGTAAGCATACTTAATAATAATCAATATAAAAACAAAAGAAAAAACTGACGCGAAAAAAAGATCTAAGGGCAACATGAATATCCAATCGTTAATTATTTAAACTGTATTAGCATTATATCAAAAAAATATTGAAATAATGCACTTCTTAAAACTTTATATAACTTTTTCAATGAAACAATTATTCATTGAAATATAAAATAACATACTAAAAACTTTATAATTTGTATATTTAGTTATAATCTCTCTAATGAAACGCTTGATTTTACTTTTTGTTGTTTTAACCCTTCTCTTAGCTGAGCCTTATATCACAAAAGCTATTCTTGAGGCTATAGAAAAAAAATATGGCTTAGAAGCAAAAAACCGCTTTACTACATTAAATGCAACACTAAAACATCTCAATGATAAAAGTGATTTAGAGAAACTTAAAGGTGTGAATGACTTTTACAATAAAGTAGCATATGCATCAGATCTTAAAAACTGGCACATTAATGACTATTGGGCAACACCTTTTGAATTTTTGGGTCGTGATATGGGTGATTGTGAAGATTATGTAATTTCTAAATATTTTGCACTCCGTTATTTAGGTATGCCTAGTGAAAAACTCTATTTTTCTTATGTTAAATCTCTTAAATATCGCCAAGCACATATGGTTCTCACCTATTTTGAAACACCCAAGTCTATACCTCTTGTTCTTGATAATTATGAGCATAAAATATTGCTCGCTTCGAAACGGCGCGATCTTATACCTGTCTATAATTTTAATGGAGACTCACTCTTTCGCGCTAGTAAAAAAGGCAAACAAGGTAAACCTATGCAAAAAACTGATAAAACTCATAAAAAATGGGATATTCTCATTGAAGATATCAAAAGGAATAAAATATGACACTCTATAAACAGATGGCACTTCTTATCTCTATTGTTTTGCTACTCATTCTCACTAGCATAATGATTTTAAGTTTTCAAAATGCTAATGAGGCTGTACAAGAAAATCTTTATGAAGATGCTAAAAATACAGCCTCTTCACTTAGTCTTAGTCTTGGAACAGCTGAAGGAGACATAGGTATTATGCAAACGATGATTAATGCTAATTTTGATAGTGGTCACTATGTGCGTATTGCGCTCATTGATATGGATGAAAATACTATGTATGAACGTATCGCTGAACAGTCTAAGCCTGATGTTGCTGATTGGTTTATAAATACCGTAACAATTCACGTACCAATCGCTTCAGCTCAAGTTTCAGCAGGATGGAATCCTTTGGGTATCTTATATGTTCAAAGTGATCCTGCTAGTGCCTATGTGCAACTCTATAAAACCTTTCGAGATCTTCTTATCTCTTTTAGTATTATTGCACTTATTAGCCTTTTGGTTTTAAATTCTCTGCTTCATATTGTTTTAAAACCACTTAAAAGTGTCCAATCTCAAGCTGAAGCCATTTTAGAAAACAGATTTATTATTCAAGATTTCATCCCCTTTACCACAGAATTTAAAGATGTTGTCAAAGGTATGAATGCTATGGTAACGAAGGTTAAAGACATTTTTGATAAAGCAAATGAGGCGATGGCTCGTAATCAAGAGCTGATGTATCATGACCCTGTAAGTAAACTTTTTAACCGCCGCTATCTTATGCTTAAACTCCCTAGTCTTATATCGCTAGCCAATGAAAAAAGTGGTGGTATGCTCTTTTTTATCGCCTTTGAAGGTGCTGATATCGTCAATCAAAAATTAGGTCGCCAAAAAGCGGATAATTTTTTTAAATTATTAGGTGAGGCTTTTATCTCCTTAAGTAAACCCTTTGATGAATACATTGTAGCGCGTGTTAATGGCACAGAATTTGCCCTGATGCTCCCCAATTGCGATAATACACAAGGCAGTGAAGTCGCTAAAGAGCTCAATATTGCCATGCAAAATCTCAAGCAAGAGCATAACCTTGCAAAAAAAGATTGCAATATCAGCATGGGGCTGTATCGTTACAATAATAATCAAGATACCCCTACCCTTATGACAAAAACAGACCATGCCCTCTCTCAAGCTAAGGCTCAAGAAAATGATAATATATATCTCTATGATCAACGTGATGACTCCAATACTATGCAAAAAGAGCAGTGGCGTAGTATTATCACTAATGCTATGGAAAAAAACTATTTTAATCTAATATTTTGGCCTGTTTATGACAGTAAACATAAACGGATAATTCAAAAAGTCTTAACATTCTGCATTACTGATGATAGCGCTAAAGAGTACTCTTATGGTAGTTTTATATCTCATGCTATTGGATTAGGTTATCTCACTGAGATGTATCTTTTTGCCTTAGAAAAACTTTTTCTTAACCCACCATCACAACAAGATAAAGAGTTTTCTATTCGCCTCTCGAGTGATTTTTTACGTTCAGAAGAGACCTATGAACGACTCAAAATACTTTTTCAGACCTACTCTAAAGAGATCAATTTTACTATTAGTTTTGAGATTTCAGATAGTATTGTTTTACAAAATCTTGAATTAGTACGCCATTTTGGAAACTTATTTCATAGCTTTGGCTACAAAATTGGTATTAATCAATTTAGCGGTGCATCAAAAGATTTTAGCTATCTTCAAGAAATTCGACCTAAATTTATTAAAGCTGATATCGCATTTTTACTTGACCAAAATAGCGAGAGTATCAGCTCTTTACAATTAATGACAGATTCTTTGGGTATTGAACTTATCGCAACAGGTGTAAGTCAACCTCAAGAGCTTCAAAAACTTCATAAAATAAAGGTAAAAACGGTACAAGGCGTACTTGCTGAAAATTTAGCTTATGAAAATGATAAATAAATGTTTTTTTTTATTTAAATTTCAGTATAATGAGGACTAGAAAATATAATAAGGTAAAACTATCATGAAAACACTTTTAATTCTTCTCCCTTTAGCACTGTTGATTAGCGCATGTTCTGTTAAAGATTTTAATCGTTTTGAGAAAAACAAAGAAGAGGCAAATATAGTAAAAGAAGTCTCAAATAAAACATATACAAAAGAGAAACTTTTTGAATGGAAAATTTCCAAAGGTGATCGTGTTGAAATTACAGCCTTTAATCAATCTTCTGGTGGTGGTGGACAACTCAACTATCTTTTAAATAGTGGGGGTCAGCGAATTAATACCCAACGTATTGGAGATGAGGGGATGCTTATTGGTGCAGATGGAACAGTAAATCTTCCTCTTGTAGGCAATATTAAAATAGCAGGTTTAACAGAGGGAGAAGCGGCAAACAAGCTGATTACTGAATTTAAAAAATATTTACGTAGCCCTTATGTAACAGTTAAAATTTTAAACCAAAGACTTTTTGTTTTAGGAGAAGTTAAAAAACCTGGTGTCTTTTTAGTCAACAATGGCACCATGTCACTCTTTGAAGCATTAGCACAAAGTGGTGATCTTACCGACTATGCAAGTAGAACAAATATTAGAATTATTAGAGGTGACATGAGAGATCCTGAAGTTCGTGAAGTTGATCTTACTGATTTTAAGTCTATTCGTACTGCAAGTCTTATTTTACGGCCTAATGATGTCGTGTATGTCGAAGCTAGAGAATATCGTGCTTCAATGGTTGGGTACCAAGAACAACTCCCTTGGACACAAGTACTTAGCAACTTGCTAGCACCATTTTCTACTGCGGCCGTCATTTATGGAGTAACTAAATAATGCAAGAAGCACTACAGCAAAATACTCAAGAAGATGAGATTGATTTAGCAGAGTTATTTGGAGTACTTAGACGGTATCAATACTCAATTATACTTATAAGTATTCTTGTTACTCTATTTGCTACTATTTTTGCTTACTTTGCAACGAATATCTACCAGGCCAAAGCAACCATCGAAGTCAAAAGCGAACGCAATGCTCAAAAAGACTTTATGAGTATGGCACTGGGTATGGATAGCAATAATGTTGATAATGAAATAGAAATTTTAAAATCACGTTGGATTATTTCACGTGCACAAGAGCAGCTAAATCTTAATACACGCTATTTTACAAAGCATAATCTCAAAAGTCTTGAACTGTATAAAAAAGCTCCCTTTGTTGTAACATCAGGATCAATATCTAAACAAGTGCAATCACCATTTATCCTCACTCCTATAAATGAAACACAATTTCGTTTAAGCCTTGAGCCCTCATTTAAAAAGAGCGCTATAACAAAACTTCGATCTTTTATTGCGCCCGTTCCCAAAGAGGATATCGCTATTGCGTATGATCAGATTCACACTTATGGAAAAACAATTGTAACACCTTGGTTTCGTCTTGTCATACAAAAAGTTTTTCAGCCCACAAAATCACAATATACATTTACAATAGCTGATGATAAATCTATTTATGAAAGTATTTCTGCAAATCTTTCTGTAAGCACTCTCTCTAAAATGGGCACCATACTTTCTATCACCTTCGAAGATAATAATCCTCAGCGTGCAACAGAGATCGTCAATGCTATCACAAATGCTTATCTTAGCGCAGATTTAGATGTTAAGACACAAAGCGCCAATCGAACCTTAGAATTTTTAGATCGTCAACTTGAAGCTATCAATAAAACCCTCCAAAATTCAGCCGACAATCTTCAAAAATACAAGGCAACAAATATTGTCATTGATGTTGGAGATAAAGCACAACTTACATCTGAGAGACTAGGAGAGCTTGAGAGTCAACGTTATGAGATAGATATGCAACTCGATGTATTAAACAATACCTTAAACTATGTAACTACCAATAGCGACCTAAGTGCTATTGACCTTAGTTCAACAGGATCGATGAATCCAACTATAAATACTTTAGTTTTAAAAATTCAAGAATCCAAAGCACTCAAAAATGCACTTCTTGTTGATTATACTGAACTTCATCCTGATGTCTTAAAGGCAAATGAGCAGTTAAATTCACTGCGTAATACATTAAAAAACACCTTAACAAGTAGCTTAAGAACACTCAAAGAGCGTAAAATTTCTCTTAGTAAGTTTATTGATGAAAATACAGCTTCTTTAGAGTCACTCCCGCAACAAGAACGCGAACTAGCACAACTGAATCGTAGTTTTTTAGTGAATGAGAAAATCTACTCCTTTTTATTACAAAAGCGTGCAGAAACGGCTATTGTAGAATCATCTACTGTATCAGAGACACGTGTTATTGACAGTGCCATTCAAGCTGATAAACCTATCAAACCTAAACGTATGCTTATTGTCATTGTAGGCTTTATCTTAGGGTTGATTATCAGTATCGCTCTTGCCTTTTTACGTAACTTTTTGGATGATACCATTAAAACCATTGAAGATATTGAGAAACATAGTCTTGTTAGTGTATATGGTGCAGTTCCACATCTAGAAAGTGAAAAAAATATTCAGCCTTTTTATGAGGCACTTCGTGTTATACGTACAAATCTTGAATTTTTACAAGAACATGAAGGAAAATCCAAACTTATTACTATCACCTCATCCGTCCCCACAGAGGGAAAAACAACAGTAATGACTGAACT
>JAYEPE010000011.1:0-6754 GCA_034723735.1 Campylobacterota bacterium
GCCATGCCTTGAGTTCCTTCATCGACTCATACGCACTTAAATCTAATAATATTGGAGTAATTGAGACCATACCTTTTTCTATAGCTTCAAAATCACAAAGCTCACTCTGATTATTGCGAGCTTTATACTCTAAAGGATGCAGACCTAGCCAGTAATATTCCATACCTCTAGGATTACGATGCAGATGGGCATCATTGCCATAAAAACGATATCCTGCGTAGGTTACATGTAAGGGAGCTTTTTTTAGATCGCGTGGGATATTAATATTTAAAAATTGACGCTCAGGGAGGGGAAATTTCCCTTCAAATATTTTACTTACTAGAGTTCGAATAGTATCTTGTGCCAATTTTAAAGAGCCAAGGGGCTTAGTAAAATCCATAACTTGGGAGATAGCAATAGCAGGAACATTATGTAAAACAGCTTCCATTGCACCTGCTGCAGTCCCCGAGTATGTAATA
Source organism: Campylobacterota bacterium (assembly GCA_034723735.1). Taxonomy (GTDB): domain Bacteria; phylum Campylobacterota; class Campylobacteria; order Campylobacterales; family Sulfurimonadaceae; genus S010-53. The sequence continues at coordinate 459 of JAYEPE010000011.1, forward strand.
TCTTCTCCCATATTGGAGCCTTTATTGATACCGCTGATAACCAAATCAGGCTTTTTATCCTTGAAAATTGAGTGCAATGCCAAATAGACACAATCACTTGGAGTTCCATCATCAAGTTTATAAAAATCATCATCAACACTGACAAAACTCAAAGGATGTTGCAAGGTCAAAGAGTGACCGCAGGCTGATTTTTCAGTTGATGGTGCAACTATTGTTAGGTGCGCTAAATCTTTAAGAGCTTCAATAAGAGCGAGTAATCCCTCAGACTCATAACCATCATCATTAGTAATTAGTATCTGCTTCATTCAAAACCTTTAAAAAAATCTATTATTTTTACAATTGTAGCGAATAACTGATTAGTGTAAAAGTGGAGCATGATGCGATTCTAATTTTTCCACGGGAACGAAGATAAAGGTATTCACACCATCATCATATTCATAACCCAACACCATACCATGTGCTCTTAAAATGGCTTCAACCAAATAAAGTCCTAAACCAAAGCTATCTTTTGCTGGCTTTTCTTTAGTAAAAGGCTCCACATAATAAGCAAGGGGTTTTTTCAATTTTTCACCTGCATTTTCAAATAAAATTTCATGATGCTCTACTGATATTTTTAGCTGCTGGTTGGGTGAATACTTCATAGCATTATCAATCATATTTTTTATAGCGGTAACAAAAATACGATAATCTACTTTTATTTTATAAGCAGCATCTATCTCCACCCAAACCGCATCATAATCAACCATTGCCATATCAATTGCCCCATCAATTAAATCAATAAGGCGATACTCTTTTTTTTCAATATGTCCAAAACCTGCCGTCACTTCTTCAATTAAAGCAAATTCAGTAATCAACTCTTCTAAACGAAGAAAGATGGTCTCTAAGCGATGTTGGTGCTTTTGCTCTTTAATCATTGCCGAGGCGATACGCCCTTTGGCAATAGGAGTTTTAAGCTCATGCATAATATTTCGTAAAAAGAGTGTCCGTGATTCAATAAGATCATGAATTTTTTCTTGAGTATGTTCAAGCTCATTGCCAATCATAGCAATCTCATCCATGCCATCAAGCTTAAAAGAGACATCCATCTCACCTGCACCAAAAGCAGCAATTTTTCGGCGAAGTTTACGCAGAGGTCGTAAACGCTGTAAAATCAAAATAAAAAGTAAGGAGACGATAGAGAGTATTGTAACGTAGGCTGTAATAAGACTCACATTATTATAAGGCTGAAGCTTATTATCCTTCATAAGCACTTGTATTTTAGAGGATTCAAGATAAAAATAGATATTGCCTTGGTAGCTTAACATTGTTGAACGCATATCTTTAACAATTTTTTGTTGATAGATATGCATTCGATCGAAAAAGAGTGCCTCATTTATGGCTTGAAATCCTTCTCTTTTTAAAACCTTAGCCCTAGAAAGAATCTCTCTTTTTTTCTTTTCATTATGTTCTACAAAAAGATTATAAACTGCAAGATTAGCTTCAAAAATAGTTTGTGATGTTTGACGTTGTAAGTGGAGACGATAAATTTGAGTAATAATAGGATTTTTCATAAAAAGCGCACTATCATGGCTAGAGAGATTTGACTGATACATTTTCCAAAAAGTATAAGTCACGCTAATAAATGTTACAAAAAAGGCAAACAACACCGTTAATAAAACGGCGTTGGAGCGAATTATTTTAATAATTTGTATCCAATACCACGTATCGACTCAATAAGAGATTTGTCTCCTAATTTATTACGAATACGTCCAACCATTACATCAATACTCTTATTCGAAGAGTCTTCATTAATGGCACTGACATTATGGATAAGATCTTCACGAGACACTACAGTGCCCTGCTTTTTCACCATAAATCCAAGAATGCCATATTCGGCATTGGTTAGATCAAGATCATGGTTTTTATAGCTGATAACCATCGAAGCTTCATTAAGTTTATAATCGCTAGGTTCAGAAATCTCTTCAGGTGAGCGTGTAGAATTTTGCGAACGTCGCAATACAGATCCAATTCGTGCTTCAAGCTCACGAGGGTCATAAGGCTTCGGAAGGTAATCATCTGCACCAAGTTCTAAAGCCTTGACTTTATCATGCACATCAGAACGTGCTGAAGAGATAATAATAGGAATGTTTTGACGTTCACGAATAGCAGCACAAACTTCCAAACCATCCATACCTGGTAATGTTAAGTCTAAAATGACTAAATCAAAAGGCTCTAGCTTTAAAACACTGAGTGCATTAAAAGGATCATCTTCTGTTCTCACTTTAAACTCATATTGTTCTAAAAACTCAGTCAATATTTCAGCTAGTTCGAGGTCATCTTCTATCATAAGTATATTTTTCATGTAGGTATTTTATCGCATATGTGTTAATAATCTCTTATATACTTGCTAAAACATACCGACTTCATCACCTTTTCAACAAAAAGAGACTACACTTCAATTAAAAAATGGATGATAAATCGTGCAAGAAGCCTTATTGAGTGACATCGTACTTGTTGATATTATTGGTTTTTCCAAACTACCGATCAATTCGCAGCAAGAAATTATTGCATATGTATCAAAAAGTTATAAAAAAATGATTCGAGTAATGCTTCAAAACTCAAATATGCTTTTAGAGCAACTACTTACAGGAATTATTCCTACGGGGGATGGATTTTTTTGTATTTTACATCCTAATTTTAGAGGGTATGGTGCTATTTTAGCACTCTCTTTTAATCATTTATCTGAATTAATTTCTAAAAAATATAGTTATTTTCAAGGTATTCATATTGCTGTCCACACTGGAATTGTTCACCGTTTTATTGATATTTTAGATCACGAAAATTATGTAGGGCATGGGCTTAATGAGTGTGAACGATACCTTTGTGCACAAAAACGACAGATTAGCACCGTTATTATTTCCAAAAAAGCATATGAATCTTTAGAGCAGTTTTTATTAACACATCAAGACTTTCACTCCCTTTTAATGGAGAGAGAATTTAAATTTAGTCTTCCCTTTATTTTTGATGATAAACATCATAACAAACATACTGCATATACCATCTGGATGCGCCAAGGTGGTATTATCAATCCCCCAAATCTTACCTTAAAAAGGAGTCAATATGCGTTTTAGCATTGATGAATATTCACAACGGTTTAAAATGTCAAAAGAGATGATTCATTCACGTATGAGAAATAAACGTCTTAATTATATTATTGAAGATGGAATAACTTATATTATAGTTCCTAGAAGTTCTTTAGATACTGAAGCAAGACGCGAAATTCATGAAGAAAAAAAAGTTGAACCAAAAATAACAGTTAATAAAGACCAAGAGACTCAAACGCCTCCAACAACACCTCCACCTAAAAAGACAACTGTTGGAGCTATTATTGCCCTATACCAAAAAGAAAATCATCAACTCAAGCTTCGTATCAAAGAGCTTGAAAATAAAATTGATAAACTTATTGATGACAAAGAGCGTATGCTTATTGATGAACGTAAGCGCATTGAAAAAGTATATACAAACAAAGATGAACAACTCAAAACTATTTTAGAACTCATCAATACGAAAATGCTAACAGACTCATCACAAACAGTCCATGATGTTCATCTTGAAGATAAAGAAGATCTTGTACAAGAGGAGAGTCTTGAAGATTCTTGGCAAACACCTCGTCTTGTAGAATTAAAAAAGTATCTTAAAACTTTAGATGTAGCAGCACCCCAACGAAAAATCATAAAAAAACGTTTTACTTCAGGTTATGGTCATGATGTTCGTATTATTCAAAAAAATGGTGAATTTCATTTAGATTTCTCAAAATATGACTACAGCGACCTCCTAAACCACTAATCAAGCACCCTATTCTTATCACAGTTTGAAAATCAAGAAAACCACATACTGGTTTTCTTTTCCTTAGGCTTAATTTATACGATATTCCGTATATTTAATACATATATATAAGTATTTTACAAGTAATTACTTATGAATTACATATTATTATGTATATTTAGAATATTTAAATGTGTATTTATTACATAAATCATCATTTTATATACATTTTTTTGCTTAGATTAAGTTCAAACTCAATAAAATTGTCTCCATGGAATCGGCTGATCTTTTTAATATTCTTCACAATGCAGTTGAATCCCAAAATAATGGTCGAAAAATCTCTCAAAAAGAGATGGCACAAGATTTGGGAATATCAATGCGTACCTATCAAGACTGGAAACTTGGTAATGCAAAACCACAAGCTGCAAAAGCGGTAATGCGTTTACTAGGTCGTCTTGAGGATGAAGACATCATCAGAGTTGTTAGAAAAATCAATCGATTAGAGACTTAAAAAAAGGTATGTAAGGTGAATAGTTTAAGCGAACAAGAACGGATTGGATTAGATGAAGTTTTCTTATCAATAAGCTCACATAGTAAACTCAGCATGATTAGTCGTATAAGACAAAGTGTTTCTAGTACCTTATCAAAAGTACGAGATAAAACACTATTTTCACTAAAATACCGTGTAAAAATGCCTAAAACAGGACATTTTATCTATAAAAATCATAAAAAGAAGAAATTTTTAAGCTAAGTGAGTATAAAGTATCCCTAGTTGAATCATTTTTAAGCTTGAAAACACTTGTTTTTGGGACTTTATAGATGACGCACATATCTTTTTCTATCAAGGGCAGTCGAATGAATAAAGCACAATTCGTTGAATTAGTTCAAAAAAATGGTGATTACAAAACAAAAGCAGAGTCAGAAGCAGCAATTAAAGCTTTTACTGAAGCAGTAACAGAAGCATTAGTAGCTAAAGAAGATGTATCTCTTGTTGGTTTTGGAAGTTTTGTAGCAGCACTTCAAAAAGGTAAAAGTGGTACTGTTCCTGGTACAACTAAAACATATACCACTCAAGATAAAATGGTTCCTAAATTCAAAGCAGGTAAAGGTCTTAAAGACCGTGTTGCAGCTGGTAAATAATTTCTCTTTGTCGCAATTTTTTGCGACAATCTTCTTTAATTTTCGATATAATCCTTAATGACTAACTACAACAATAGGCTACATAATGGGATTTTTTACTTTTTTTAATACTGATAAAAAACATCTTCATACTGATTCCAAACCACACCTTGCACTACAAGCATACGTTACATTAAATCAATTATCTTTTTATAAAAATATTCGTATCTTCCATCGTCATGAAGAAGAGACAATTGTCTCACTTGTTTTTGATGCATATCGTGGATTATATATTTTTGATAGTGTAGATTGGGAGATAAAACAACTCGATAAAGCAACTGTAAGCCCTGTAACTCCAGATAAAAAAGCACACTCAGCCATTCATGTTGATACAATTCATCAATTTATTCAACAAAAGTTTAATGAGGTTCTTCATATTGAAGGGTGTCGCCTTACAAATATTGTAATCTTTGAAAATATCACAAAAGAAAATTTCGATTCTCTGGATAAAAGTTTTCACACTTTAATGCCAAAACAACATCTTATTTTTGCTGATGATACTCCTAAAGAGATTGCCTTAAAATTACAAAATATATTAGATTTACTACCAATACCTCTTCCAACAGTCACCTTGCTCGGTGCACTCTTTTTTCATCTTAATATTTTGCCGGATAATCTTCATAAAGACCATGTAATACTAACTCAAGAGCAGTACAATTTTATAAGCAGTGAGCTTCCAAAATTTTCAACTCTTAGTGGAAATTATGGCTCAGGAAAAACATCTATCATCTTACTTAAAGCCATTTATGAATTGCTACTGAATCCTGAGTATAAAATTATTATTATTATGCCTACATTAGCAGCATGTGATCTTCTAAAAAAACAGCTACTTAATATTATTGAGTATGCAATTATTGATATTGAACTCTTGCAAATACATATACTAACCCCACAACAAGTAATTGCTCAGCATTATCAAAAATTATATAAAAATAAAGCCTTTAATTTTGCTAAAATTACTCCTAAAATGTTCTCTCACCAATATCAGAGCAGTGATCTTGTTTTCTGTGATGATAGCTACCTTATTGATAGTGAATTTGTTCGTTACCTTATAAAACAACAAACTAAAAAGAGATTATGCTTAGTCACCCTTCAAGCAGATGACGCTAAGAAAAAAAATTATGTACTTCCGCACTCTTTTCGTTCTCCTAGTGCATTTTTACAAGGCTATGCAGACGAAAAAAATGCTAAAAACAGTCATCTGCATATACTAGATGAAAATCCATTCATGCAAATTATGTTAATTTTAGGTGAAGACCTCAAGAAAATTGAACATAGTAAAATTCTTATTGCTGTCATACATTCTCAATTTG
>JAYEPE010000012.1:0-6713 GCA_034723735.1 Campylobacterota bacterium
CTATTTAGCACAGCAATTAATGTTAAGAATACAATTATTGTACTAGCAAGTAGAATTGGATTAATATCTAACATATCACCTCCTAAAAGTTGCGAAATTATACTATTTATAAATTGAAAAAATAGTAAAAGTTATAGCAAAATATAAAAGAAATTTAGTGAATTGTGGTTAATGAGACTTAAATCTTATCCAAGTGCTTTAATTAGTAACTCTAAATCTTGCGAAGATTTAAAATTGATGGTTAATTTATTACTTTTAGCATTACTATCAAGACCAATTTTTGCTAATTTTTCATAAAGCTCTGAAAAATCATAATGTTGTCTTATAGTAGGACTTGTCACTTTGGATTCAGGTTCATTTTTCAGACCTTTAACCATAGTTTCTACTTCACGAACACTCAATTTTTGTCCCACTACAGAGTTCATTACAAGAATTTGATCTTTATCAGATAGTCCAATCATTACCTTTGTATGTCCCATTGTTACTTTACCATCTATGAGTGCTTTTTGAACTTTTTTATTAAGTTGCAAAAGACGTAAAGTATTTGTAATATGTGTTCGGCTCTTATGAATCATTTTTGCAAGCTGTTCATGAGTAAGATTATGTATATTAATTAACTCTTCATAGGCAAAAGCTAACTCTATTATATTTAACTCTTCACGCTGAATATTTTCAATCAATGCATGTTCACGCATCTCTTCTTCAGAAACAGAAACAACAATGGCTCTTATTGTTTTAGTTTTAGCTAATCTACTTGCTCTCCAACGACGTTCACCTGCTACTAAAATATAATTTTCATCTTCTTGGACTACCGTAATCGGCTGTATAAGCCCATGATCCTTAATTGATTCAGCTAATTGTGCAAGATTTTCTGAATCAAAAGTTTTGCGAGGTTGAAAAGGGTTAGGCTTAATATCATTTAAACTAAGCTCTTTAATATCATAACCTCGTGAAGGCATCTCATTATCATAGGCTTCTTCAATTTCACCTAACAGTGCGCCTAAACCACGTCCCAATGCTTCTTTTGCCATTTTATGCCAATATTGAGTATGCTAGATTTTGATAGGCAACTGAGCCACTTGATTTCACATCATATAAAATTGCTGGTTTTCCAAAACTTGGACTTTCAGCCAATTTAACATTTCTAGGGATAACAATAAATTCATTATCTATATCTTTAAAAAGTTTCCCTTTAAAATGCTGGCGTAAATCTGCAAAAACTTGTTTTGAAAGATTATTTTGCGAACTATACATTGTTGGTAAAAAACCTTTAATTGCCAACTTAGGATTAATAGTTTTACGTACCAGTTTTACAGTATTAAGAAGTTGTGCGAGACCTTCTAGGGCAAAAAATTCACATTGAATAGGAATAATAACTGAGTTCGATGCAGCCAAAGCATTAATAGTCATCGGACCAAGAGCGGGAGGAGAATCAATAATAATATAGTCATAATTTTTTTTAACCTTCGCAATGGCTTTTTTTAAAATAAGTTCACGACCTTTTGAATTACCCGCATCATAATACTCTTTTTCTGCGCCTACAAGACCAATATTTGATGGAGCAATACTCAAAGTTGGAAGCGCTGTTTTTAAAATAACTTCACGAAGATTTTTAGTACCAATAAGGACATGATAGATATTGAATTCATAATCATTACGACTATAACCTAGAGATGTTGTAGCATTAGCCTGCGGATCACCATCAATTAATAAGACTTTTTTTTCTGCTACAGCAAGCGATGCGGCTAAATTAACAGCTGTTGTTGTTTTACCGACACCACCTTTTTGATTGGCGATTACTATAACTTCACTACTCATCTTTGGCTATACATCCTTCTTCCATTACTCATCAAAGAGCCATCTTCCATCATTTTTGCATCCAAAAATGAGATTTCTTTATTACTTGTATATGATATTTTACTTTTATTATTCTCAAATTCTAACTTATATTTACTAAAAACATGCTTCCATAAAATCTTTTTTTTGATACATTTCAGATATATTTCCAATAAGTCTTGAGGTTCAAACTCAATATCAATAACTCCAAAATTTTCTGGAGCATCTTTAACATTGATGCCAATACCGCAAATAAGGTTCTCACCTTGAATATTAGTAATGCAACCTCCAATTTTTTTATCATCTATATAAAAATCGTTTGGCCATTTTAGCCAAAGTTCTGAGCCTTGACGTCTAAGTTCCTCTTTTAACAGATACATAAAATAGATAGATGCGGATTCTAATTTCAAATCATTAGGTAATGCTGTTTTAGCAATAGCAAAAGAGAAAAAAAGATTTCCTTCTATGCCAATCCATTGATTTCCTCTGCTTCCTGAACCATGAGTCTGCTTTAGAGTAGCTACAGCCAGGGGGGCATGTTCTTTTTTATTTTTTAGTAGCGCTTTTAAATAATTTTGAGTTGAATCAACAAACTCAAGCCAATATATCGTCACAACTCAATCTTGCACCATTAAGATAATCGATAGCATTCATCTCTTTTTTAGAAGCTGGTTGCACTGTATAAATACGTACAGAACCCACCAAAGCACTTACAACGATACTATCAGTATCGATACTAAGGATTTTTCCTGCTCTTGTATTGGGTTTTGAGTTTTCAAAAGCTACTTTTTTTAATTTTAAACCGCTTTGTAAAAAAACTCCAGGCCATGGCGTAAATGCACGATAACGATTATAAAGAGCTCTAGCATCATCAAATATCACTTCACCATCGGCTTTAGTAATTTTTTTACAATGGCTTGCATCCGAGTCAATCTGTTTTATAGGTCTTAATTCATCAAATGATTGTAATACATCTATAGTGAGTTTTGAAGCTACATCAGTTAATCGTTCAAACAGTGTTTCTACCATTTCATCATCACCTATAGCAATACGCTCAATTTTTAAAATATCACCTGTATCAAGACCAATATCCATAAGCATAGCAGTAACACCACTCTCAATATCACCATTAAGAAGTGATTGTTGAATAGGGCTTGCTCCACGATATTGTGGCAAGATAGATGCATGTAAATTGATACATGGTGCATGATCAAGGATTGACTTTGGTAAAATTTGTCCATAAGCTGCAACGACAATATAATCACATGAAATTTTTAGTAATTCGTTTACAACATCCTCATCACGAAGTCGATTGGGTTGATAGACAGATAAAGAGTTTTCTTCAGCTAAAACTTTAACAATAGGTGGTGTCACTTTTTTTTTGCGGCCTACGGGTTTATCAGGCTGTGTATAAACCGCTACAACATCAATATCATCTTCATCAATCAAAGATTGAAGAATACTCGAAGCATAATCAGGTGTTCCCATAAAGATAATTTTCAAAATACTTCCTTTGAAAAAAGCGTTCCACTTTGATGCTTGTTATCTAACAAATACGCACGAACATCACTCAAGTCAAAGCCACTAGCTAGGTACATTGATTTTCCATGTTTTAGCATATAATTGCCTGCTTTGAGTTTGGTTACAATGCCTCCTGTTGCAAACTCATTATTTGGTGTCACTTCACGTTCTAGTTCTGCTTTATCAATACTCTTTACATGTAAACGTATTTGAGCATCATCATGACGATTAGGATCTTTATCATAATAGGCATCAATATCCGAAAGTATCACTAAAAGTTCCGCATTGAAGTGGTGTGCAGCGTAAGCTGAAAGTTGATCATTATCACCAAGTTCTAACTCTTCTGTTGCTGTGGCATCATTTTCATTAACAATAGGCACAACACCATTTTCTAATAAAATATCGATAGTACCTTTAACACGTTTTGCCTGTTCTAGCGTATGAAAGTTTACAGAAGTAACTAAAATTTGAGCCACAATAATATTATGAACTTCAAACTTACGTTTATATTTTCGCATCAATAGAGGTTGTCCAATGGCAGCTAAAGCCTGTTTATTCTTAACAATTGCTTTATCAAGTTGTAACTCTGTATAGCCTGCAGATACCGCACCTGATGAAACTAAAATAACCTCATATTTTTGCTTCAAATCAACAATAAGATTAACCAAGTTTTGCATGCGCTCTTTAGCAACACAATTTTTTTGAGTTAAAACAGCACTACCGACTTTAATTACAATACGTTTCATGATCGTGCTAATGCAACTAACTTATAGAGTGAGTATCGAATCGGGTCAATATTGGTTCGCATAACAGAAGATATTGGTGCAATAAAAAAAGGATTACTTGAATCAAATGCTACCTGATCATCATCAATATCACCTTGTTCATAAAATCCTAATTCACTATCAAAATCATATACACTTTTATCTCCAGGAGTTAATTCAAGCATACTAATAAAATCTTCTACTTTTTCTCTCACTTCTTCAGTAGGCAAGGTATCCGCGCGAGTCAAAGCAATTGCGTAGTTTGTTGTACTTAGTTTTTCTGAGAATTTTTGGAGCTCTTCTTTAAGCGTTTTAAACTGTGTCTCAAGATCACGGTAAGTGGCTATATCAACCATAAACAGAAGTGTTTTTGTTCGTTCAATATGTCGTAAAAATTTAAGTCCTAAACCTTTACCATCACTTGCACCTTCTATTATTCCAGGGATATCTGCCATAACAAATGAGTCAAAATCTCCAATATTAACTTGTCCAAGTTTTGGAGTTAAAGTTGTAAACTCATAATTAGCAACCTCAGGTCGTGCATTTGAAACAGTAGAGATAAGTGTTGATTTTCCTACATTTGGAAAACCTACTAAACCGACATCAGCAATAAGTTTCAAATCAAGTTTCAACTTCTTAGTCTCACCCACTTCACCTGGTTGCGCATATCGAGGTTGCTGATTTGTAGAAGATTTGAAGTGTGTATTACCTAAGCCTCCACGTCCACCTTTAATATAAAGTTCTTCTTGTCCATGTTTTAATAAGTCAAAAAGAATATCACCACTCTCTTGGTCTATAATTTGAGTACCAGGAGGGACAATAACAACAAGCTTTTCACCTGATTTTCCAGTCATATTTGAACCAAGTCCTGGTCTGCCATTTTCCGCTTTGAGATTTTTATTGCCTTTAAAGTGTGAGAGAGTGTGAGTGTTATTGTCACAGCGAAAGAGCACATCTCCGCCCTTTCCACCATCCCCACCATTAGGGCCACCATTTACAACAAATTTTTCACGGCGAAAAGCAACACAACCTGCTCCACCCTTACCTGATGATACTGTAATTTGTACGTGATCTGTAAACATTTTATTCCTTGATACTATAGAAATACTTAATGATAAACTTATCCTTACATGTAAGGTTTGAAAAGCGTATAGTTAAATATTTTTTGGTTGTTTTGAAAGTGATTTAGGCAAAGGCCTAAATCGTATAATAAGAGAAAATTAAGAAGCAGGTATAATTGAAACTTGTTTACGTTTTTTGTCTTTACGTTCAAAAACAACAACACCATCAACAAGTGCATAGAGAGTATGATCTTTTCCCATACCCATATTTTTACCTGGGTGAACTTTTGTTCCACGTTGACGGATAATAATATTACCTGCTACAACTGACTCGCCACCATATTTCTTAACACCTAATCTACGTCCCGCTGAATCGCGGTTATTCTGTGTACTACCCTGACCTTTTTTGTGTGCCATAGTGTTTCTCCTATTTTAAATTACGCTGCAATTTTAGTAATACGAACACGTGTATAATCTCTACGGAATCCACGTTTCACTTTACTATCTTTACGACGACGTTTTTTGAAAATAATAACTTTCTTTGCGCGGCCTTCGTTAACTACCTCAGCAGTAACGACAGCACCTTCTACAAATGGAGCACCTATTACAAGTTCACCGTTATTCACAGCAAGAACTTCATTGAATTCTACGGTTTGCTCAGCGTCAAGGCTCATTTTGTCTAATTCTAAGACATCACCCTCTTGAACTTTATACTGCTTACCGCCATTTTTGAAAATTGCGTACATTTCATTTCCTCTATTTTTCTCTTATGTGTATCTTTAAAAAGTTCGCGAATTATACCTGAAATAGATTTAAGTTTTGTTTAAAGACTATATTTATTTAATAATTGCAATAGCATCTATCTCAACAAGAGCATTTTTGGGTAAAGTTTTCACAGCAACTGTAGCACGTGCTGGTTTGTGATTTTTAAAATAATATGCATAAATGTCATTAACCACAACAAAATCATCCATTGAATCTAAAAAAATCGTTGTTTTGACAACTTGAGAGAGTGAGCTTCGTGCTTCTTCTAAAACAGCAGATAAATTTTTCAATACCTGATGGGTTTGAATAGTGATATCATTTTCTAACATTTCACCTTCAGGATTTAAGGCAATTTGACCTGAGGTATAAACCATACCATTAACACTAATAGCTTGAGAATACGGACCTATAGCTTGAGGTGCTTTAGTTGTTTGTATATATTGCATCTCTTACCTTAATTTTTGATATTTTCGCACTACATCATCTAATATAGAGCTGAAATCTTCAACACTCCAATATCCTGGAAGTGCATATATTTTTTTCTCTTTAGGAGTCAAAAAGTAGTGCTTTGGAACCATTTTTGCCTGAAAAGAATCAGGATAAGTATCAATACCACGTAGTAGTTCAACTGCTATAAAATTATCTTCTAAACGTTTTATAATCATATTATCAAGTAGTGTCGTTTTTTCCATCTTTCGGCACCAACGGCAACTTTCACTCACTATCATAACATATAATATTTTATTCTCTTGAACTGCTTTACTAT
>JAYEPE010000013.1:0-6678 GCA_034723735.1 Campylobacterota bacterium
CCTCTTGCAGTACCTGTGCAAGGCGGTTTCGATTATTAGCAATACTATCTTGGTTGCTATAAAGGTACAAGGTATTTTGTAATATATTATAGGTTAATACATGCTCTATTTCTACTATATTTTGTAAATCACTGAGTACCTGCTTATAATGTGTAGAAAATTGATTTTGATGATGATAAAAAAATACTAGTAATCCAATAGAGAAAAACCCGATAACAACAGCAATAAGACTACTAAATATAGGACGCATCTCTTAATCTTCTCTCAAGATATAAGCTTGCTCACCACTAAGTGATTTCAAAAAAGCAACCAGTTCATTAATTTCATGCTCTTGCAAAGTGATACCAAGATTTAAAAATCCCATTTTTTTAATAGCCTCATAAAGCGTTTTAGAAGAGGCATCATGAAAATAGGGAGCGGTATGCTCAATATTTCGTAAGGTAGGCACTTTAAAGATATTTTTGTCCCGTATATTTTTTGTAACCGCGTAGCGATCTGGGGTACCGATATAATGTGGAACATTATTTAAAAGTCCAAATTTCTGAAAAGAATTTCCTCCTACATTAATCCCATTATGACAAGAGACACATCCAAGAGTTTTAAACAGCATATATCCTTTGCTCTCATCCTCACTAAGCTTAATCTCTTTATAGAGAAATTGATCAAACCTGCTACGAGGAGTAACTAAAGCTTTTTCAAATTCTACAATTGCATCAATAGTATTTTCATAAGTAATATATTGCTCTTTATACACTTGAGCAAAGTGTTGTTTATAAGCGCTAGATTGATTTAAATATTTTTCTACTTTTTCTCTGTCCATTGCCATCTCAACAGGATTGTGAAGTGGTCCATCAGCTTGTTCTCTAAGTGTTGTAACGCGCCCATTCCAAAATTGTTTAAAATTATAACGTGCGTTTAAAACAGTGGGAGATTGAATATTACCTTTTTTATTTTCAATGCCTAGTGAAACATCACGCGCATCCGCTCCACCAAGAGAGAGATCATGGCAAGAGTTACAAGAGACTGAGCCATCTCTTGAAAGGGAGGGATCACTAAAGAGTAAACGACCAAGTTTGGCTTTAGCTAAATCAATATCATCAAGATATAGAGGCAAGGGCTGTATAGGCTCAATAGCAAAAAGAGAAGATGATAAGATTACTATGAAAAGAAAAAATTTCATTATAACTACTTTAAATTAGCTTTTATGACTTAATTTCCAAAATTTCTTAAGTCCCAAAATAGCTTTATTATCTATATCATAGCTTATTAGTTCTAGATAATCAATAATATCATGAGGAGCAATAGCACTTTTCTTAGAAGCACGCTCTAAAAGGTAACGTGGAATCTTTATTTTTGAGCGTATAAAATGTTTTCGGGTTTTTTCAAGTGAAGACTTTTGCGTGTGAAAACATAAAAGAGCAAAAACAAAAGGGAGCCTATAGCGCTCATTCCAAAGCTCAGCCATATCAATAAACTCACCACCTTTATGGTAGTAACGCAAGGCCTCATCCCCGATAAGGACACGCCCTTGAACACCAAGAATCTGCGCAAGTACATTAGAACTTGCCGAAGCACTATCATCTTGATGCTTATCATGGGGGATGACAAGAACACTACGAACAGACTTTTTTGCCACAATGCCTAAACGAATAAATGGACGCTTTTGTGCTGTAATACTCGAAATAAATGCTGCATCAATTCGCCGTGTAGAAAAATCACCGTTAATTTTTGAAGGAATCCCTCTTTTATAATGCATACTCATCGAGAGCTGTGAACTTTGAACATAACGTTTCATAAAAACATGAAAAGGTAATAAATTAATATAATCAATACGCCCAAATATCAAGGTACTAACTCCTAGAAGATAAAGTCGCGTATTATAGCACTTTCGCTATAATCTACACAATTTTACATGTAAGGATTACCAATATGGTAAAGGTTGAATTTTTAGGACCCATTCAAAAAGAGCCAATGCAACTTGAGGCAGCTACGTTACATGATGTTGCCAAAATATTAAATGAAGATGCTGAGTTAAAAGCATGGCTTGAGAGTGCAGCAGTCGCCGTCAATGACACTCTAGTTTCATCGCTTGATGTTGTTTTAAAAGAGGGTGACAAGGTCTCTCTTCTTCCTCCTGTTTGCGGAGGCTGAATCATGGTAGAACTTTATGATGGTGCCTTACATGTAAGTAAGATTCTTTCACGATGGTATGATGAAGAAGCGCAAAGTAATTACGGTGCATATATTCCTTTTGTAGGTACGGTGCGAAGTGAAGATGGCATTGATGGGCTCAGTTTTGATATTTATGAACCTATTTTAGAAAATTGGTTTCATGCATGGCAAATCAAGGCAAAAGAAGCTGGTGCCATTGTGAAAATGGCACACTCTCGCGGTGATGTGATGCTCCATGAATCTTCTTACATCGCTGCGGTATTTTCACCAAAACGTCGTGTAGCTTTAGAGATGATTGATACCTTTGTAGAAGATTTTAAAGCAGGAGCTCCTATCTGGAAATATGATTTAAAAGAGGGCAAACGTATTTACGCTGAGGATCGTTCAACCCCTATTATAGGTAGTGGAATTTTAGGAAGTGCGTCATGAGTATGATTTCATACGAAACCTCAATAAATATGCTAGAGCTTTTAAGCTTAGCGCCAACACGTCAGGAAAAAGTATTTATTAGTGATACCTTAGGACGTATTTTAGCTGAAGATATTGTAGCTCCTGATAATTATCCTCGTTTTGCAACATCAGCTATGGATGGTTATGCCATTATCCATGCGGATCAGGAGTGGGGAGAAATTGAGATTGATGGGGATAATCCCGCAGGAAGTGATATTGTTGATATCGTTACTGGAGGGAAATGTATTAAAACATTTACAGGCTCAAAAATGCCTCAAGGCTCTGATACTTTAATTCCTATTGAAAATGTCACTGCTGAAGGTAATGCTATTAAAATTAATGAGAGTGTTGCAAAAGGTTTTAGTATTCGCCCAATTGCTGAAAGCTATACCAAGGGTGAGATACTCATCAAAAAAGGTACAAAAGTTGGCTTTGCAGAAATTGGTGTAATGGCAGGTGTTGAAAAAGTAATGGTTGATGTTGCGCAGCGGCCACGTATTGCCGTTATTTCAACAGGTAGTGAAATTTTAGATATTGGAGAAGCAGCTAAAACAGACTCTCAAATTCGTAGCACAAACCATATCACTATCGAAGCTATTGCCAAGATGGCAGGAGCTGATGTAGTACAACTAGGTGTCATTGGAGACGACAAAGAGGCAATTATGCAAACATTTGAGAATGCCTTAGCTTCTGCTGATATCGTAGTGAGTACCGGCGGTGTTAGCGTAGGTGATTATGATTTTGTTAAAGATATTGTTCCTGCTCTTGGTGCTGATGTTATTTATAAAGGTGTAAAAATAAAGCCTGGACAACATATCATGTTAGCGCAAAAAGAGGGTAAGATGATTTTGGCACTTCCAGGCTTTGCCTACTCTTGCACAGTCACATTTATCCTTTATGGTATCCCTCTAATCGGGCGAATGCTAGGGAAAAGTCATTCGCTCAATATTATAGAAGCAAGACTCAAAGAGCCTTTTACGAAGCGATCTAAAAAAAGTGAATTTACAGCATGTAATTTAAGCTTTGAAGATGGCTCTTATTGGGTTGATTTTCATAATAAAAAAATAGGAAGCTCTGCCATACTCACCAATATATTAGGAGCAAGTGCTTTAATGTTAAGTGGTGAAGATGACAGCAATCTTGACAGCGGCATGGCAGTAAATGTTATCCCTTTAGATATTTTTTAATCTTACATGTAATGCCTTTTGCATTACATGTCAAGAAGCTTTATTAAGCTTTTGTGATAGTTCCTTTGAGCACATTTTCATCCATCTCTTCTTTAAGATATTTAATTGCGACAAGCTCTTCACTCTCATTGATATACCATTCAGCAATATGATCACTCTCTAACTCTTCAAGTTTTTTCATATCTACCTCAGCGATGGGTACAAAAAGATGTGCGTAGCGCTTTGGATTTTCAAGTCTAAAGGTCCAGATAAGCCAAACAAAACCTAAAACAGCCATAGAAGCCCCAATAGTTTCACGACTTGAAATATCCAGCATAAGCCCTGCAAATGTCCCCCCGATAAATGTAGCAAAATACGCTGCAGAGTTTCCAATACCTAAGGCGGCACCTTTTTGGTGTACCTTTGCAAATTTAGAAATCATAGACTGAACAAGTGGCTCCATCATATTAAAACCAATAAAAAAGCTTACTACTCCGATAACAAACTGCACAGGAGTTTGAGAATATCCCATAAGTAAGAATGAGATGATAAAAAGCACTATAGAGAGTAAAAATATCTGACGCGGTTTATTATGTTTTTCACCAAAAACAGCGGCAGGTCCCATAGCAATAAGACCAAAAATCATAGCAGGAAGATAAGCTTGCCACAAGTCACTTTTCTCCCAAGCAAAGGCATCTGAAGTTAAGATAATGGGAATCAAAACAAAGGCAATTGTCATCATCCCTTTTTGCATAGCATTGATGATAATCATACTTAAGAGATTTGGGTCTCTTAAGATATCTGATGTTTTTGTTGTTTCATGATAGATATGTTTAATGCGTGGGGGTGTTGGAACTTTAGTAAATAGTAAAATAATTGCTCCAAGAGCTAATACAGCTGTAATCCAAAAAAGAGAAGCAACACCATAGGTCGCCCCAATAACAGGACCAAGACCCATTGCTAAGGCAAAACTCATTGCAATACTCGCACCCATAATTGCCATAGCCTTACCACGAACTTCTTCGGGAACTAAGTCACTAATCATCGCAGTAATAACCGAACCAATAGCTCCAGCACCTTGCAAAAAGCGTCCAAACATGAGAAGATAGATATTATCACTAATTGCGCAGATAACAGAACCTACTAAGAAGATAAGCAGACCGATAAGTAGAGTTACTTTTCGTCCCATTTTGTCACTCATAGTTCCAAAAGGTACTTGAAAAATTGCTTGAGTTAGAGCATATCCGCCAACAATAACTCCAACAAGCAACGGAGTTGAACCCTCCATCTCCATAGCATAGAGAGAGAGAACAGGAAGCACTAGAAAAAGTCCTAAAAAACGTAGTGATAAAATAGCCGATAAAGGCATCACTTTTTTAAACATCACACAACCTTACTGTAAATAGATTGCGCAATTATAGTATAATCTGAAAAAGTGTTTATGCTTACATGTAAGAGTTAAGGAAAAATTATGAAACTAGTTCTAGCGACTTCCAATCAAGGCAAGGTTAGAGAGATAAAGATGATGTGTAAAGACCACGATGTTATTCCCTATAGTGAACTTATTAAGCCTTTTGAGATTATAGAAGATGCACCTACATTTAAAGGTAATGCCTTACTCAAAGCCCACGCTGTTTACAATGCACTAGGAGATGAAGATGCTATTGTTATCGCAGATGATAGTGGAATAAGCATAGATGCTCTTGATGGCGCTCCTGGAATATATAGTGCTCGTTATGCTGGTAAAGATGCAAGTGATAAAGATAATCTAAACAAAGTAGTAGAATCCTTACATGTAAAGAATCTCAAAAGCTCTCCAGCTCACTATACCGCAGCTATCGCTATCGTAGGCAAAGAGAGAGAGTTTAGTGTTCATGGATGGATGCATGGCAATGTTACTAGTGTACCACGCGGAGACCATGGTTTTGGATATGATCCAATTTTTATTCCTGATGGCTTTGACAAAACCTTAGGAGAGCTTGATGATGATGTAAAAAAAGAGCTTTCGCACCGCTCACAAGCGCTTGCTTTGGTTAAGGTTATTCTTCAGACACTTTAATAAATAGATGCAGATACCCATAATACTTTATAAGTTGCATATTTTTCTCAACATTCATATCTTTTTGAACTTCTAGAAAAAATGCTCTTAAGGCAGCATCATCTAAATCACCGAGATATGTATAGCCACTATGATCTTCACAGTTGAGTTTTATTAGGCGATGGGTAGAGGTTTGTGTATCAGATATCCATATTTTCATAATATATTATTTCCATTCTGTAAATTTGCATCATCAACTAAGAGTTTGATTTCATTCATGAAACTCCAATAAATTTTTTGGAGTATTATACTTAAAATATTTATCAGACAAGCTCTATGTTATAATGTCATATATAAGTTTGACAAGGATTTGACAATGACGGCAATTTATGGTGCAAGAGATATTACAAGAAATCCATCTTTATTAAGAATTAAAGCAGATGAGAGTTTTGTTGTAGAAGATAAAAAAGCACATAAAACCTTAGGTGTTTATCTAGGCGTTACACTTGCGGATGAGTTTTTTAAATATCTTAAAAAACAAGAACTACTCAAGAGTGCTAAAAAGATAAAAGAGAGTGCAAGGCACGAATATGAAAATCTAAATGGGACAATTAGTGATGGAATACACTAGAGGTGATATTGTTTTGGTTAACTTCAATCCTCAAAAAAAAGGTGAAGAAGTAGGTAAAATAAGACCTGCAATTATTATTTCCGATACAGATTTAAATGATATTTTAGACTTAGTGAGTGTTGTTGCACTTACAACAAATCTTATAGAAGATGCACTTCCTCTACGTGTTAGAATTGAGAAAAAAGAGTTGTTCAAAGAAGATAGTGACGCAATGATAGAGC
>JAYEPE010000014.1:0-6554 GCA_034723735.1 Campylobacterota bacterium
AGAGGAAAACCTTTGAGTGAGTAGTTTTTTATTGAATTTTGTGGAAGTGGTACTAGAGTATTATCAACCTGAAAAGGTTAATATTGCATCTTTTGGAAATATGCTACCACATGTGCATTGGCATATTATGGCACGATTTAAAGAAGATAGCTATTTTCCTGAACCGATGTGGGGTCCAAAACAGCGCGAAGCTACTTTGGAATTAGCAAGTTTTGAAGAGTTTATAGCGAAAGTGAAAGAGCAATTCTAACTACTTAATTCAGCTCATTTTTCGAATCATAAACTTATGCTATAATCTCTTATGGCAGATTTAGACAGAGCAAAAGACTTACATAAAAAGACTAATGAATTAAAGGATTTATAATGAGTTTAGCAACTATAACTATAACTATAACTATTGTAGCATTTGCAGTAGCTATAGTTTATGGCGCTTTAGAGATTACTAAATCTTCGATTAATAAAACCTAAAGAAGCCTTAGCTTCCTTAGTCGCGTCTTCCGCCACCACTATTGCGATCACGATTTCCACGATAGCCACCGCCGCCACTATTGCGATCACGATTTCCACGGTAGCCACCGCCACCGCCACCACTTCGATTACGATTGCCACGATAACCGCCACGACTGCGACCGCCAGAGTTACGACCTTTATTGCGCTCTAGTGATTCTAAAATCTTCTCTAAACGCTGTGGTGCGATACCAATATTTGTTGGTCCTTTAATTGATTGATTATCAAGCAACATAGAAATTAGCTTGTAAGCAATTTGAGCTTGATCCAAATCTTCCATAAGAGAATCTAAAACTTGATGCGCTTCATCATAAATTTTCTGATTTTCAATATCAGAAATAAATTTATCTAAGTGTGCTTTTTTAACATCATGCTTACTAGGGATATATGCATGCTCCATTGTTGTACCAACTTTGGCACGGATACGTTGAAGTTCTTTGAACTCTAGTGGAGTTACCAAAGTAATAGCCTTACCTTTTTGCCCTGCACGTCCTGTTCTACCAATGCGGTGAACATACGATTCAGGATCAAATGGAATGTGATAGTTGAATACATGAGAAATATTATCAATATGAATACCACGTGCAGCCACATCTGTAGCAACTAAAATATCAATTGCTTCTGTTTTAGCACCACGAATTACCGATTCACGTTGGCGCTGTTCCATATCCCCATGAAGACCCTTAGCGTTATAACCAACAGCAGAGAGAACATTTGAGAGACGATCAACCTCACGTTTTGTACGACAAAATACTACAACTTTAGCTGTCTCTTCTGCATCTAAAAGACGAATAATTGCATCATCACGCTCTTTTTCATCTATTACATAGTACTGTTGCGCAATATCTGTATTTGTAGTCTCATCTTTCGTAATTGAGATAAATTCAGGATCAACCAAAATACGCTCTGCAAGTTTTTTAATTGGTGTTGGCATTGTTGCTGAAAAAAGAAGGGTTTGACGCTCTGTTGGAAGATAAGAGAAGATTTCATTGATATCTTCTAAAAATCCCATATCTAGCATCTCATCAGCTTCATCCAAAATTACTGTAGTTGGGGCAAAATCTTTAATCATATTACGTTTTAAAATATCTAACATACGCCCTGGTGTTGCAACAACAACTTGTGCTCCACGCTCGATAAGACCTAATTGACGACTATATGAGCTACCACCATAAACTGTAACTGTTCGTACACCTAATTTTTTACCATATTTAAAAAGTTCATCACTTACTTGATTTGCCAATTCACGAGTTGGAGTAATGATAAGTGCTTGCACACCATTGTTTAAGTCTATATTGTTTAGAATTGGCAGACCAAAAGCAGCTGTTTTACCTGTTCCTGTATGTGCCTGTCCAACAACATCTTTTCCATCCATAATAATAGGAATAGCTAAATCTTGAATTGGACTAGGTGTTTTGAAACCAGCATAATGCAGTGCTTGCATAATAGGTTGCTTTAATCCAAACTTATCAAATGTTGAAGGTATTGTTGTATCTACTGTAGTAGATTCTACTTGTGTTGTTTCATTTTCTTGAGACATATGCTCTCTTTTTCATAAAATTAATACTGCTGAAAAAGGGAAAGCATCTATCGAAAATGCTTACATGTAAGACTTTACATGCAACAAGACTAAGCTTTCATATCACGATTTAAGTAGAGATGTTCTCTAGGAGTTAAAGGGTAGATAGGTGTTCTCAACAATATTTAGAAGCGAATTATACCTAAATATTTATTGAAAAGTGCCTTTTTTTGAAAATTAAAGAGCTAAAGTTTCATTTTGTAGTTATTTATTAACATTTTTTTAGACCAAATAGGATCTTTTAGTTTTAAAAGTTTATGAACTTCATCATTAACAAGGCGATAATAAACGCTAATATTAACACTATCAGCATTTTTAATCAGTGGAAATTTAACACTTTTACTGCCATATGCAGGAACAGACATATCAGGGCTTTGCGTTACAGCGAGATGAGGAATAGTCGCTTTTTTACGCTTGCTTTTATAGTAACGTGTTAAAGAGACACTCTGTCGTTTAATTATCTCACCAACACTTTTATATTCTACTTCAACAAGTAACTCTCTTGAGCCAAACCCACTAGGAATATTATGAGGGTTAGGGTTAATTAGTGATATAAGCAGAGCGTCTTTTGTTTTTTTCATACTTATATTTAAGGCACCTTCCCACATGTTTTCTGTATGAGCCCCTCTGAAACCGTGATTACGCACTTTTCTTTTCTTTGCCTTACCATCAACTAAACGTAAGGTTGCAGCAACACCATCAACCTTAGGACCCATATGACAATCAACACACTGTTTATCATTTTTTTGATACTCTTTTTGCATATCAGCAAAGACTAAACCACTCATAGAACGGTCATTAGCGTGACAAGCAAAACAGAGTGTGTCTGCTTCAGTCGTAAAGTGTTTTCGCTGTTCTGTCTTATGATAAGGTGAAAATGCATCATCAAATGGACCAACCATTGTTCCTTGAGGCATCCAACTGACACGATGCACACCACGTTTTGAAGCATCTAAATCAGTATGAATTTTATCTATATTGTGACATACGACACAATTAATTCCCTCAGATAAAGTGTCACTTTTTAATGCATTATTGACTTCAGAATCTTTATCAAGTTTCATTGCAACAAGAATTTCATAGTCAACATCCGTTTCAGTTACAGAAATTCTTGGATTATGACATCCTGCACATGATACTTTGATCGCATTTTTTGATTTTCGGCTTTTACGACCTACGTAGTCCACTGTTTTGCGAAAATATTCATCACTATTATAATGGGATTTGGCATGCCAAGAATCCTTCCATTGATTAATGATTTGATGGTGGCAAGCCTTGCATTTTTGTGAATCTAAATACTTATCTGTTAATTCAACTGCTTGTGAACCAAAAAGTGAGACTACAGCTACCGCTACTAAGATTAAAATACGCATACTAATTCCTTACTGTCGTTGTCTATCTAACCAGACCATAAGGCCTTTTTGTGCATGAAGTCGATTTTCAGCTTCTTCAAATACAACACTTTGTTTACCTTCTAAAACACTTTCGCTTACTTCTTGTTCACGATAAGCAGGAAGGCAGTGTAAAAACAGAGCTTCTTTATGAGCAGTACTCATGAGTGCATCATCAACGATATAGCCTTTAAAGTTTTTGACACGCTCTGCTTTTTCATCTTCTTGTCCCATAGATGCCCAAGTATCTGTTGTTACTACAGTAGCACCTTTAACAGCAATTTTAGGATCATTACATGTAATGATTGTTGCTCCGCTCTCTTTTGCCAACTCAAAAGCATGCTCTAAAATTGAGGCATCACATTCATAGCCTTTTGGTGTGGCAATACGTAGCTCAAAACCTAATTTTGCTGCCAACATTAACCACGAATGTGTCATATTATTCCCATCACCTATATACGCAACTTTTAAATTTTCGGTGTGATTATGCTCAACTAACGTCATATAATCAGCAAGTAGTTGTACAGGATGGTAAGAATCAGTTAGTCCATTAATAACAGGAACTTTTGAAAATGAAGCGAACTCTTCAATCATTGAATGTGCAAAAGTACGAATCATAATCATATCATTCATGGATGAAATAACACGAGCCGTATCTTTAACTGGTTCGCCCCGCCCTAGATGAATATCCCTATTGGAGAGAAACAGACCATGACCACCTAGTTGATATATCCCTGTTTCAAAACTGACACGCGTTCGAGTTGAGCTTTTTTCAAAAATCATGGCTAAAGTTTTATTGGGCATATAAGGCTTTGCTAATCCCAACTTCAGCTCTTTTTTTATTTCAATCGCTAAATCAATAATTTCTAATATCTCAGTTTTTGTATAATCTTTAAGTGATAAAAAATGTCGCAATCTCAACCTTTACTTTTTATTCATCATTTTTTTTATTTATAATAGCACAATTATGATAATAAAACAGCCACTTCTTTAGCATGATAGCTAATAATAATATCAGCCCCCGCACGTTTAAAACCAATCATCGTTTCCATTAAAACACGATCATAATCAATAAGCCCAGCTGCACCTGCATGTTTGAGCATAGCATACTCACCACTTACGTTATAAACAGCTAGTGGAAGTGAAGTGTTTTCTCGAATATCACGAACAACATCAAGATATGCAAGTGCAGGTTTCACCATCAAGATATCAGCACCTTGCATCTCATCTTCAACACTCTCTGCAATTGCTTCACGGCGGTTTGCAGGATCCATCTGATATGAAGAACGATCACCAAAACTAGGAACAGATTCTGCCACATCACGAAATGGTCCATAATAACCACTTGCAAATTTTGTTGAATATGCCATAATCGGAAGGTTTTCATACCCTCCTGCATCAAGTCCATCTCGTAGTGTTTCGATAATACCATCCATCATTCCCGATGGAGCAATCATATCAACACCAGCCTTAGCATGGATAAGTGCCTGTTTTACTGAGATATCAAGTGTAGCATCATTATCAACTGTTTCATGTACATGATCAATAATACCACAATGGCCATGATCGGTATATTCACAAAAGCACAAATCACTTACAACAAACATATCAGGATGTGCCTGTTTAACTTCACGAATAGCATTAGCGATAATGCCATGATCATGCAGGGCATCTGAACCAATAGAGTCTTTCACATCTGGAATACCAAAAAGTATAATGCTGTAAATTCCTAAAGCTTTTAAAACTTCACACTCTTTTAAAATTTCATCAAGACTCATCTGATAAACGCCAGGCATTGAAGAGACTTCAGTTTTAATACTTTCACCACTTCTAACAAAAAGTGGGTATATAAAGTCATCGACACTCACATGAGTCTCTCTAACTAATGAACGTAGATGAGAATTTAGACGATTTCTGCGAAAACGTTGAAACATAAGGACTCCATTGGATATAATTGCATCATTATAATATATTATCAAGATAAAGTACAAACTAATGAACATAAGCTTTTCAAACGAAGCCAATCTGCCTTCACGCTTTGGCAATTTTAAAATCAAAGCCTTTAAAGAACATCATAAAGAGCATTTAGCGATTTATACTGATAGCATTCCTGAGATACCTACAGTTCGTATTCACTCAGAATGTCTTACAGGTGACGCGATAGGAAGTCTTAAATGTGACTGTCGTGATCAACTCGAATATGCCTTAGAGCATATAGAAAAAGATGGGGGTATGGTGATATATCTTCGTCAAGAAGGTAGAAATATTGGCTTGTTAAATAAAATTAACGCCTACGCTCTTCAAGATCAAGGTCTTAATACTGTCGAAGCAAATCATCAACTTGGATTTAGTGCTGATGAGCGTACTTATGAAGTTGTTACTACTATTTTAGAACATTTTAATATTAAAAAAATAAAACTTCTCACTAATAATCCACATAAACTTAGCTCTTTAGAAAATGTAGAAATTGTTGAACGTATTCCAATTGTTATGGAATCGAATACTCATAATGAAGATTATCTACAAGTGAAGCGTGATGATATGGGACATTTACTCTAGGGATACACACCCCATAAACCTTTAAGCCTCACTTTAAATTTTCATAGGCTTATAAAACTCATACCTATCTTTTGACTTAGCTTTAGCTTTATACATAGCTTTATCTGCACAGTTTAGTAGTTCATCATAGGTTTTAGTATCATCTGGAGCGATAGAGATACCGATACTTGTTGTTACATTTACTTTATGATTATCTATATCAAAAGGTTCTCTTAGTGTGTCAAGTATTTTTTGAGCAATTCGTTGTGCTTCGAAAGGCGAATGTATATTTTCAAGAAGAACGGTAAATTCATCGCCGCCTAGTCTTGCTACGGTATCTCCTTTGCGAACACTTTTTTTAATTCTTTGAGCTGTCTCTATTAAAACTTTGTCTCCATAAGCATGTCCAAAACTGTCGTTAATCTCTTTAAAATGGTCTAAGTCTATAAATAAAATACTATGGTATCTCTCTTTAAGAAATCTTTTTTTCATTAACTCTTTGAGTCTATCCATAAAAAGAGCTCTATTTGCCAAGCCTG
>JAYEPE010000015.1:0-6435 GCA_034723735.1 Campylobacterota bacterium
AAAGATGTACTAAATGCTAAAGAGGCAGGTATGCAAGCACATCTTGCCAAACCAATTGATGTGCATGAATTTCAAGCTCTATTATTGAAGTATCTTGGTTTGAAGAGGGATAAGGATATCTTGATTGAAAAAGAAGATTTTCCTGTAAAAATTGCACCTGAGGCAAAGCCTTGTGTTTTAAATATAATTGATGGCTTAGAGCGAGTGGGTTCAAATGAAGATTTATATAAAAGTATTTTATATGATTTTAAAGTAAAATATAAAGATATTGGTGCTGGTTTTTCTCGTGCTTATAAAGAAAAAAACTATAAGCAAGGATCTGTACTTGCCCATGATCTTAAAGGTGTCGCAGGTACAATAGGTGCATCGAATCTACAACACAAGGCATTAGAATTTGAAAATGCCTTTAGAGATGAGGTGCCTAGTGCACAATTGTTGTATGAGCTTATTTATACGTATCAAACATTAATTGAAGAGATTGACGAATATATCAAAGCTTAAAGAAAAATTAAAGTTGTCTTTCGATATAATGCGCTACTTTTTTACACCCAAAAATATACAGGAGAAGAGACGTGTTTGACACATTAACGCAATCATTTACTGGTGCTATTAAAAAAATTCGTTTTCATGATGATGAAAAGGCGCTTAGCAAAGCGCTAGGTGAATTAAAAAAAGCACTTTTAAAAGCAGATGTTAATCACAAAGTTGTCAAAGCACTGATTGTTGGTGTCGAACTTCAAATGAAAACATCAGGAATTGGAAAAGACCAATTTCTCGATGCAATGCGTTCAAATCTGTATGAACTTTTACAAACTAAAGGAAATCAAGGATTTGTATTTGCACCAAATCCTCCTACAGTTATCTTAATGACAGGACTTCAAGGTTCAGGTAAAACCACAACTACAGGAAAGCTAGCACTTTACCTCAAAAATCGTAAGAAAAAAGTTCTTGTTGTTGCCGCAGATTTACAGCGTCTTGCCGCAGTAGAACAGTTACGCCAAGTGTGCGCGGGTATTGATGTTGAACTCTATGCAGATGATGCAAGTAAAAATCCTGTTGATGTTGTTAAAAGTGCTATGGAGAAGGCAAATCAATCACTCTATGATGTTGTTCTTATTGATACTGCAGGACGTTTAGCGATTGATGATGAGTTAATGGGTGAACTCTCAGCTGTACGTGACGCAGCTTCGCCTGATGAGATTTTTTACGTAGCAGACTCAATGACAGGTCAAGATTCAGTACGTACCGCGCAAAGTTTCCATGATAAAATTGGAATTGATGGTGTGATTTTAAGTAAGTACGATGGAGATTCTAAGGGTGGTGTAGCCTTGGGCATCGCTTCTCAAGTTCAAGTACCGCTTCGCTTTATTGGTGCTGGTGAAAAGATGGAAGACTTAGAGGTTTTCTTGCCAGAGCGTATTGTAAATCGCCTTATGGGCTTGGGTGATGTTGAAGGACTTGCTGAAAAAACAGCAGCCGTTATTGATGAAAAAACTGCCAAACGCATGACTCAAAAAATCAAGAAAGGGAAGTTTAATTTTAATGACTTTCTTGAGCAAATGGAGTCAATTAAAAAACTTGGAAGCATGAAATCTGTAATGGGTATGATTCCTGGTATGGGCAATATGTCCAATGCGCTTAAAGATGTTGATTTAGAAAATTCTCGTGAAATTACTGTTATCAAATCGATGGTTGGCTCAATGACAAAAAAAGAGAGAGAAGACCCAGATCTTTTAAATAATTCACGTAAACTTCGCATTGCTAAAGGTTGTGGATTATCACAAGTTGAAGTTAATCGTATGCTCAAACAGTTTAAAAATGCTTCTAAAATGGCAAAGAAATTCTCTGGTAAAAAGGGAATGAAAGATCTTCAAAATATGATGAGTCAAATGCAAGGTGGCGGCGCTGGTGGTTTTCCACGTTAAGAGTGCTTACATGTAAGAGTGCAAACTTATACCTTCGATTGAATGTATAGGTTTGCATTTTTATGCAAACAATAAACAAATTCAGCATGTTGAAATATAACATGTGCAGAGAACTAAAAGGAAAAACATGGCAACAGTCATTAGATTAACCCGTATGGGTCGCAAAAAGCAACCGTTTTACCGTATCGCGGTAACAGATTCTCGTAAACGTCGTGATGGAGGTTGGATTGAACTTATCGGTCATTATAACCCAATGGGCGAAGAGAAAGTACTTAAAGTAGATGATGAAAGACTTGATTACTGGTTAAGCGTTGGTGCTAAAATGAGTGATCGTGTTAAAAAGATTACAGGTCGTTAGTCATGATTGAAGATTTCGTCGCATCGTACGCACGGCTTATCGCCACCTATCCAGATGATGTTTCTGTAAGTACATTTGAAGGCGGCGAAGTGACTGAGATTTCACTCTATGCCAATCAAGACGATGTCGGTAAATTGATTGGTAAAGAGGGTAAAATGATTGGTGCGATTAAGACTGTTATCTCTGGCTGCAAAGCTAAAGATGGTATCAGTTATCGAATTAATGTCGAACCCGTCTAAACTGCTTCATGTCGCTACCTTGGGTAAAACCGTAGGACTTAAAGGCGATATGAAACTTCATATCAAGAGTGACTTTCCTGAACAATTTTGTGCTGGCGCAGAATTTTTGAGTAAAGCTTCAGAAACTATAATTATAGATGATGTAAACCCTCAGCGTGGCACTGTCCGTCTAAGAGGGATTCATAATCCGCAAGATACAAAACCTTTCATTAATCAAGATCTTTTTACTACCTATGAAGCCACACGAAAAAATATTAAACTTAAAGAAGGTGAATTTTTCTGGTTTGATATTATGGAATGTAAAATTATTGAAAACTCCTTAGAACTTGGAGTTGTAAAAGAGATTGAACGTATTGGGGTTGTGAATTATTTAAGTGTGAATACCGCTGATGATTTAATTGCTCAAGGAGAGAGTAAGAATTTTTTAATTCCCTATCATGCTCCTTTTTTAGTAAAAACTGATATTGAGACAAAGACAATCACCGTAGAGGGTTGTTTGGATATTTTACGAGCATCGTAATGCGTTTCACTTACATAACACTTTTCCCTCAATTGATTGAGGGCTATTTTCAAGACTCTATTTTAAAACGTGCTATCGATAAAGAGCTTTTTTCCTATGATTTTTGTAATCCCCGTGAATTTTCTACTTCACGACATAATAAAGTTGATGATACCGCAGCAGGAGGGGGCGCGGGTATGCTTATGAATCCTCAACCTCTTTTTGATGCACTTGATACTTTTGAAGATGCTCATATTATCTTTGTAACACCTGTAGGTAAACCTTTTGTGCAAAATGATGCAAAACGTTTGGCTAAAAAAAAGCATATTGTTTTTGTAAGTGGCAGGTATGAAGGGATTGATGAGCGTGTTATAGAGCGCTATGGTGATGAACTTTTTAGTATTGGTGATTATGTTTTAACGGGGGGAGAGCTTCCCTCTTTGGTAATGAGTGATGCAATTGCTCGAAATATTGAAGGAATTTTAGGAAATAGTAACTCTTTGGATATGGAAAGCTTTGAAACGCGCCTATTAGAAGCACCATCATTCACAAAACCTGCAAAATTTAAGAATTTGAGCACTCCATCAGAATTCTTAAAGGGAAATCACAGTAAAATTGCGGCACTAAAAAATGCCCTCTCTGTTGCAAAGACAAAATACTTTCGACCTGGGCAGCTGATACAGCATATGAAAAGGACAACTTATGAGAAATAAGTATATTGAAAATTTTGAAAAAGCACAAACAGCTGGTAAAACAATCCCTGAATTTCGTGCAGGTGATACACTACGTTTAGCGGTTACTATTAAAGAAGGTAGCAAAACTCGTGTTCAGCAATATGAGGGTGTTTGTATAGCACTTAGTGGTGAAGGCACAAGTAGTACGATGAATGTACGTAAAGTTGGTGCTAATGGTGTTGGTATTGAGCGTATTTTCCCGATATACAGTGATAGTATTACTGAGATTAAAGTAGTCCGTCGTGGTCGTGTACGTCGTGCTAAACTTTTCTACCTTCGTGATCTTGCAGGTAAAAAAGCACGTATTAAAGAACTTAGAAACTAGTTTTCTAAGTCTCTTTTCCCTCTTTCTTAACTTCTATACTCTTTTACATCTAAATATCAAAAAATATATAAGGTGAAAAATCATGTCTGTTAATCTTCTATCCTTTATCTTGGTTCTAGTATTTACTGTTGGAGTGATTAAGTATCTCTTACATGTAAAGTATTTTTTGAAGCGTATTGAGAGCAACTATCCTAAATTATGGCTATCAATGGGAATGCCAAAATTTGGATTTCAATTTGGAGATACAAGATATCGCAAAGCAATGTTGTATATTCGAAAACATGAGTTTAGTGATTTAAATGATGAAGTACTTGAGCTTGAGTATCGCAAAATTCTCTTTTTAGAGAAAATGGCTTGGGGTATTTTTATTGCTTTGCTGGCTTTGAGTGTCTATCCCGCGCTTTAGGTTCTGCGTGACCTTCATGGGGTTTTTCAAAATCAGTATCATACATGTAAGCTGCAATAACCTCAATTGTAGGTATATCATAGCCTAAATGAGGCATTAATCCATGTCTCTCTATCGCATGTTGCATAATAGAAGTCTCTGCATTAGGTTTCACAACCCATTGTGCCATATAGTGTACAAAATCTTCTTTTTTAGCAAAGGCACTTTTATAATGTTTTTTAACTTCAACAATAGAAGGGGCAGAGACGGTTTTGGTTTCAACATGACACATTGTGCAGTTACCATGAAAGAGTAATGATGCAATATTATCGCCAAAAACCAGGCTGTGAAAAGTCAAAAAAAAAGCTAAACGCAGAATCATTTTTCCTCTTTATAAGGGTAAAACCAATCTTTTAAAATTAAGATAAAAGATATAACCCATAAGATATTCAAAATATAATTATTATTATAGCTTAAGTAGAGATAACCGATAGGCAAAAAAATCACCAGAGGATATTTAAGAAAATAGAAAAAAATGATTAGACTGCCATAGAGCTCTGTTAAGAGTTTTCTCATAAGATATTAATACTCTTTCATCGCTCTAGCAATATCT
Organism: Campylobacterota bacterium; assembly: GCA_034723735.1. Taxonomy (GTDB): domain Bacteria; phylum Campylobacterota; class Campylobacteria; order Campylobacterales; family Sulfurimonadaceae; genus S010-53. The sequence continues at coordinate 5,079 of JAYEPE010000015.1, forward strand.
CTTTTTTGATCTTTCGCTTTCAAATCAGCACGTTTATCATAAAGTTTTTTCCCTCGTGCAATAGCAATTTGAATCTTTGCATAATTTTTCTTATTAAAATAGAGCTGTAGAGGAACAACCGTATGCCCCTCTTTTTCAATAGCAATTTGTAGTTTTGTAATCTGCTTACGATGAAGCAAGAGTTTACGACTGCCTCGCTCTTCGTGGCGGTAGTAATGGTGGGTAGTACTAAGGAGTCCAATGTGGGCATTAAATAAAATAGCTTCATTGCGTACAATCTTCACAAAACTATCTTTGAGATTTACACGTTTTGCACGAATCCCTTTAATCTCACTTCCAACAAGAACTATCCCTGCTTCAAATTTTTCTAATATCTCATAATCATGATACGCTTTTTTGTTTTTTGCGATGGTTTCACCCATAAATATCCTTTGGTGTAAAAAAAGAACTACCACTTCCAGAAAAGAAATTATCCTCTTTTACATGTAAAGAGAGGTCAGGGTAGAGTGCTAAGGCAGGTTCAAAAAGATCATTTGCTTCACTAAGACGTAAACGCTTCAAAATGGAGCGAGAAGACTCTTTGGCTAACTCTTTACATGTAAGCGTGTCAATAGGATTAAAAAAGTTACGGCGGTACTCTTGATAAACAGCAGGTGTCGATATCTCTATCTTAGGTGTAAAAATATCAAAGGCGATTGACTCTTCTTCAAAGGGCTCTACAATCTCTCCAATCCCTGAAACATTTGCACTTGAATAGCCATGAATAAAAAAAGGTAAATCAGCACCTACTTGCGCTCCAATCTGACTAAGTTTGGCAATAGATAGTTTTAAATTGGCGTGTTCATTACAGAGATGTAAAAAAGTTGCCGCATTAGAACTACCCCCACCTAGACCCGCAAAAGCTGGAATGCTCTTTTGTACATGTATAGCATATTCTTGCATTAAATTTTTAAGTTTCTGAGACTTTGTATGAGCATATAGAGCCTTGTATGCTTTGTAGATGGTATTATCTTGTATCTTACATGTAAAGTTGCCATCAATGCGAAATTCAGACTCTTTTTTAGGCACAAGGGTAAGGGTATCATAAAGTGAATCAATACGCATAAAACGTGAGAGTATCTCATGATAATTACCACGAGTTCCTGTGATTTTCAAAAAGATATTGACCTTAGCTGGCGAGTTATAACTTTGCATCTATTTTCTAAGACTCTCAGAGAGCTTTCCAAGGACAGAAGAGTCAATATGAAAAGAGGCTTTTTTATTAGAGTGAGTCACAGCTTCAGTAAGCTCAGAACGTAAGATAGAAATTTCTGAGGGGGCATCAATACCAAGTTTGACAACACCTTTTTCAATAGAG
>JAYEPE010000016.1:0-6426 GCA_034723735.1 Campylobacterota bacterium
TTTCCCGCCCTGATATTGCAGTGCATAATCGAAAAAACTTGGTTGCATCTTTGGCCTTCTCTCTGTTTCTTTTATTTTAGCGGATAGGTGCTATTATCTGGATAATTAATCAGAGGGTTCAATTAATTATGATGTCCGTATTGACGGCATTTTATAGTTACTCAGATATGCACTATGGAGAGGGAGCTAGAAATAGAACAATGCAGATACTCCATGATGCTGGATACAACCTTATGGGCATAAAACTAGTTTAATACGGCATTGGTATTACGTCAAGCTAAGAGTTACTTATCCTATTTTTCTGGATTGACTATTTAAAACTGGCGACGTAAGCAGCTACTGCTTTAATGTCTTCAGCCGAATATGCTGAAAGATGTGCTTTATGGTCGGAACCCATGCCATGAACATTACGACGGCCAGCTTTATAGCCATTCAATGCTTCTTCAATTTTAGCTGCATCCCAGTCGGCAATGATATCAGATTTGCCAAAAGCATTCTTTTCACCATTAACACCGTGGCACATTACACATTTTTTTTTGTAAAGAACTATACCCTCACTCGCCATCATTGTTGTACCCATTATTACAATAACTAGAACTAACTTTTTCATAATATTTTTCACTCCTTAAAAAGCATCGTAAGCATACAAAATTATAGATTAAGCTTCAAAATGATTAACATTATATTAGTTCTCTTGAAAGATATCTTAAAGTAGCTATTATAGGGGTCTGTGAGTGAAGGAAATTATCGTTTAAGGTTCAAGACGCTTAAACTTAAGTGATTCAGCCGTTTTGGCTTAAGTTTTGGACGAGATCAGCATACTTTAGTGCCGATTCTTAATTAAGTTTCGCAGCCATTCTGTAAACCTTAAAGCATCTCTTTCACTAGGTTTTTTTCATGTTTAGCGAGTAGTTGTTAACTGTAGAATAGAAAACTCAAATGGTAATCGACTTTGGCTATAAGTAGGGAAAGAAGATAGAATATTGTATTGCGCATAGGTAAACAACATGGTATTAAGGAGTATGGCAATGTTAAAATGGTTTTTTAATCTATTTAAAGGACAAGCTGAACAACAAAAGAGCCAGTTAAAAGCAAAGACTTTGGAAATAGAGAGTGAAGAATATTACCCGGTCGATGATAAAATCATTGAAAACGAAAATGATTACACTCATATCGATGCTTTTGATGAAAAATTCGAGGCGATGCAACTCGAACTGAAAGAGCGCTTTGGTGCAAACCCATCGAAAAATGATGTGTTGTGGGGTGTGCTACAAAACAATATAGAGCATATCGATTTTTACTCCACTATCAATCGCCATTTCAAATACGGCCTGATTAGCTTCAAAGAGAAGCGATTTAAAGATTCAGTCGCAAACCTAATAGCTTGTTTTCATATGCTACAGCAACATTATCCCGACAAGCCAGTAGAACCTGACTCATTCTGGAGTGAGACAGAACCGGATATGCCAATCAAGAATGCTTATCACAAGGTCATTAACAAGATACAGCGCGCCATCGAAAAAGGTGAGCTAAATACAGAGGACTTCGAGGCATCCGCAGTTCGAGCAGTGTCTTTTGTATACAGCGAGACCCCTATGGACCAATCACTGAGCAAATTGAAAAAGTTTATTGACTTTAATATCAAAAAACCAAAAAAGGATGAGCTTTCTATCGAAATATTTCCTTTAAGTATTGACGTAACACCGTATGGCTTCAAGGATGCGCGCAAAGTCCTGCGAAAACAGATTCTCCACTACATACAAACAAAGGAATATGAGCAAGTACGCAACAAACAGCAAAAACTCTATTGCTTGGCAAAACTTGGACAGTATTGCTATGGTCATCATAGTATGAAAACTGCCGTAGCTGGCTGGGCTTGTGATGCTGCTGATATTATCCAGAAAAAGTTTGACTGTTCGAAACACTCCTTCGAGAAAGATGGTCGTATCGACTATACCGTGGCACCCAATGATATTTGGCAATTTTATGAAGAAATATTGAAAGATGATGCTCTAAAAGTCATACATCATGGCAATTTGGAACGACTAAAAGAGTTGTATGCATCTCATTATGAAGATTCGGAAGATTTTCTGTCTGAAGCAGATTATAAGCGTATGGACAAATACCTGCAAGTATAGAGCTTCTACCCCAAAATAATCTTTTTTAAACTTATCGAACTGTTTGTGCAGCCATCAAGTGCATTATAAATTTCTTTTTGTCGCTTCCACAGCCATGTCGCCTCTCTTAAAAGTTTATGAATTTCAGGGTCAGTTTTCAGGGCGTTCATCTTTGCCCGTTCCTTACCCTGTATTGTTTGTGGACCAGTGGAGTGCAGCCATGGTTTAGTTCTTAAAATACGATTACGCTGCATCTGTCTAAATTTTTTACTGCTCTTTTTCATTGACCTCTTCCTTTGATACAAATACCTCAGTATCAGTCACAGACTTAGGCTTTTCAAGCTGACTTTGTAGTTCGTTATCATGTTCACTTTTTTTCGAGTTTTGATGAAGGTGGTTGTGCTGGCTAGCTTCTTTGATAAAGGTTGTGCGCCTTGGATTGGTGATCTCATTAATAGCCATGATACTTTTACGAACTTCCCGCATCACCTTTATTTGCATGTTTCCAAGCCTTTCATAATTTGGCAGTTGCTTGCCAGCTTCACCCATCAAGTTGCTTGTAATACTCCCATTAAACATTTGAAACTGAATGATATTGGTTGTGAGCATAGTAATTAGATCACTTGAATCTCCTTGCTGCACCTTTTTCACCATTTCTCTAATGTCGTTACCTAGCACCTGTTGCGAAACAGGCTTGGTGTTTGGTCCATTCTGGTTAAGAATATTGCGAGCACCACTGTATAAGGGGTCACTGAATTGTTTTGTATTCAATTTTTCTTCATCAGCTATCTTCTGCTTTTCGTGCTCAATTTCTGCACTGTACTTTTCTCTCCACATTTTGCATTGATCGGCATTTATTTCAAGCGTATCGATGATTTCAGCATCAGTAGAATTATTAGCAATGAGTGATATAAAAAACTGTACTTGCCCTTTTTCATAAGCGGCCAACACCCGTTCATCTTTCATCAAACTTTTTGCGATTTTCAATTCATCAAATATGTTTGCGAGCCAATATTCATCTGCTGCATATTCTTCTATGTCCTCTAGCATCTCATCTGTGATTTTTCTTTGAGCCATTTATGCCACCTCTTGCGTTTTTTTGTCTTTGACCGATAATCTTGCGTCTGAACTCTTTTCGTGGCTTCTAGCCCTCTTAAAATCGTTTAAATTGCCATTCCCGTATCGAAACAGAAAGTGTTCTCGACTCAGTATCTTTGTTTTGCCATTTTTACTAAATTCTACATAGGCAGTTGTGCCATCTGAGTTGGTAAATGTGTTGATAATCTTTATGTTTTGAGTGTTCTTTTTAGTCATGTTTTCCCTTTAAAAATGAAAATGCTTGTAAGCCCCTGCCTGTTGAGGTTTGAGGCGTATTTTGCTATAATTTTTTACGTAGTATTAAACGCGCGTGCATGAGAGAGCCTTCAAGCTATCAATTTTTGCACCTCAGCACGTTCACCTGTCCACCGTTGGATTACGGTTGCACCTTTCGCTTCGATGAGGTCATTCACCTGTGATGATGTGATGATCTCTTTAGGCCAAAACTTCGACTTTAGAGCAAACTCCAGCCTCATCATAGAAAATGGCAAATTGTTTTTATATGCCTTATCGTAGGTCATGATCTTAAGCGTTGGATTTTCTCGTTCTCTTTGCTTCAATGGCTGATAGTATGTTGTTGTACCCACTGGTTTAGCGTCACGCTTTGATGAGAGCTTTTTTAGTATTCGTGGCGGTATCTTCTTCATATCCATTGCATAATCAACACGCCCGATCTTGAAGCCGTCTAAATGTTCCAGCATTTCATTTAACGCCAATCTTTTTTGAATTGCGTTATCCGTGAGCTGTCCATCAGGGTTATACTGCTGCAAGCCATGCACTGCTATTTCAACATAGCCACTATTTCGCCATTGAATAGCTGTGAACACTTGACCGCGTTCATGATGTAATAACAGAACGCTCGATGCTCTTTGCACACGGCTGTAAGTACGGCCTGTAATTAACCAATAACGCTGCTTCTACTCATCAGTAGGCTTGATAGCACCATGCTTCAAAGTTTCGATCACAGTGCCGTTAATGTTGTCGATCTGATCTAGTCCAATGCGAAAGGCCATCGTATCAACTCGCGCCCTCAACATGGAGGCGGCTTTCGATCTGTTCCAGTAGTTCTATGGCACGTTTAATATTTACATCACTTTGGATGAGTTTATATCGTCCGTACCGTTTGCCGCTATCTACTTTGAGCATCTCTGTTTCTATTTTCAAGCCATCATCACGCAGCCCACAAATATGATTAGTGATTCGTGTTGTTTTGAACCGCCAACCATCCAATGCCGTTATACGCGGGTCATCTTCAAGCAGTGCCTTAAGTATCAGTGCGCTTGCTTCTCCATATGAAAAACTCATGCTGCACTCTCCACAGCATTTTCAATAAATGCAATAATGTCCGATTCTTTCCAGGCCGAAACTCTAGGAGATAGCTTCATAGGCTTTGGTAGCCGTCCAGTCTTAGAATACATCCATACCGTTGATACACCGATACTTAATTTATCGGCAACTTCTTTTACTCTTAATAACTGTTCCATTTTGGAATCCTTGTGAAAGAATCCCGCGCGGGTCGTGCTTATGTAATTACTGGTTGCATTGTATTAGAGGGCATTAGCCTTTCATAGGGCTAAAATAAAATATGTGTTGATTTTGAAAATAGATTTTAAGAAGATTATTTAGGATTGGTCTTTGGTTTTCATATTATTGAGATAGTCACTCCACCACTGGAATAGCTCGCCCATTTGCTCTGAGTAATCGGCTTCATGTGAGTAAGCGCGTGCTACTGCGTTCTTTTCATGGTGATCTAAGCACCGCTCCATCACCTCAAACGGCTTATTGTGCTTTTGTCGGTGAGTCTCTACCAAAGAGCGGAAAGTACCTCTAAAGCTGTGTAGTGTCTGTTTACGCTTTGCTCCCTCGTCGGTGAAGCCCATAAGCCTGAGAGCTTTGTTGGCGGTTTCCTTATTAATATGGTTATGCATATTCCGTAACCCATGAAATACCCACTGCCCCCATCCAGTAAGGTTATGTACTTCTTTGAGTAGGTCGATTGCTTGATGAGGTAAAAGTACATTAAAGTCAGGAAGGTTTTTGTCTTTTTGCTTCATATCAGCGCGTGCAATAGTTAATGTGCCTTTTTCTAAATCAACCTGTTCCCATCTTAATAGACAAAGGTTTTCAGCTCTAAGCGGTATGAGCGTGACGAATTTGAGTAGATATCGGGTGATGATATTGCCTTTGTACTCTTCGATTTTCTTTAGAAGTTCTTTGAGGGTTTCTTCATCTGATATCTTAGGCATGTGCTTTACTTCCGGCTTAGGCAGTACGGATTTATCAATCTTTGCTGTGATAAGCGTTTCTGTGTAGTCGTGAGCGATTGCATAGAGCCATAGGCGTTGGGACTCCTGATAAATGCGTTTTGCCGTTTCTGCCGCTGTATGCTTTTTATTGGTAATGACTTTCAATAGTTCATTATGCTTGATAGATGCAATGTGCTGTGAAGAGATTATTTCGTGCTTGTCGTCATATTTGCAGAAGTAGGGGAATACATCACGCTCAAACATGCGGTAGATTTTCTTTCTGGTAATGTCTTTACATGCCAGGCTGTCGCTCCATTCTTTTACTATTAAGTGGAATTGTCCTTTTTGTTCGGATTCCTTTTGTCGTTTAGCTTCACGTTTTGCTTCTAGGGGATTGATACCTTGATATGCAAGTTCTTTGTATTGGTCTCTTTTATCACGGGCTTCTTTTAGTTTGACGGTTGGATAAGTACCAATAGAAGTTTTGGTGGTTTTTCCATCGATGGTGAATCGTACTTCCCATGATTTTTTACCATTTGGCTTAATAAGAAGCTGTAAACCGTTGCCGTCAGGCATAGTATAGGCTTTATTTGTAGGTTTTGCGGTCTTGATTGCGGTATCACTGAGAGCATTTTGTATTGATCTATTAGCCATAATCCACCTCATTTAATGTACTAAATATGGAGAATATTTAAGTACATTATGACGTAGTACACTGAATAGTACATTAAGATTGTAGATTTAGCTGTATTGTGCTAGGCTTGTTTAGACGATAAATAGCTGTTAAAGCTCGTATTTTAGGGAGTTTTTAGACGTTTAAGGATTGGATTAGATTGTAAGGTGGTGGCCTGTCTCGGAATCGAACCAAGGACACAGTGATTTTCAGTCACTTGCTCTACCGACTGAGCTAACAGGCCTTTGTTAAGAGGCCGAAATTATAACGGCCAAATCTTGAAAATTAGCTT
>JAYEPE010000017.1:0-6404 GCA_034723735.1 Campylobacterota bacterium
CTTCAACTAGAGTAAATGCACTACGCATTAGGTATCTTTCACACCCACACGGATAATCTCATGCATAGATGTTGTTCCATCAAGAAGTAGTTTTTTAAGTTGGTCTGATAGTGTTGTCATTCCTTGCAATATGGCTTGGTTTCGAATAACATGGTCACTAACTCTATCTTTTAGCATCGTTCTAAAGGCATCATCAAGTACAAAAAACTCACCAATAGCGCGTCTTCCATTGTAACCTGTATAGTTACATGCCGAACAGCCACATGATTTGAAAATCTTTGCATTTTCAGGTAAATCAAACTCTTTTGAAAAAGCTTCTGCTAAAAAGTCTTCTTCCTTGCATTCATTGCATAACTTACGTACAAGGCGTTGTGCTAATACACCAAGCAGTGAACTTCCTATAAGAAACTGCTCAATTCCCATATCAATAAGGCGGGTAATAGAGGCGGTGGCATTATTGGTATGAAGTGTTGAAAAAACCAAGTGACCCGTTAGCGCTGCTTGAATGGCAATTTCTGCTGTCTCTTGATCGCGAATTTCTCCAATCATAACCACATCAGGATCTTGCCGTAAAATAGAGCGTAAGCCTGATGCAAAGGTCAAGCCTGCTTTAGCATTGGTTTGAATTTGATTAATATTATCAGCTTTGTATTCAACAGGATCTTCTACGGTAATGATATTTAAATCAGGTTTTGCAACTTCTTGTAAAAAGGCATGAAGTGTAGTTGACTTACCGCTCCCTGTTGGTCCTGTGACTAAAATAATACCGTGAGAGTGTTGTAATAGAGTGTCAAGCTGACTTGTTAACTCTTCATCAAACCCTAGCTCTTGCATATGAGGAATATCATCTGATTGCATTAACATCCGCATAACAACCCGTTCACCATAAAAGGTAGGTAAAATTGAGACACGAACATCTAAAGTTTTCCCTGCTATCTTTACTTGTGTCCGTCCATCTTGAGGAATACGTTTTTCTGAAATATCAAGGTTTGATATTACTTTAATACGGCTAATAATAAGATTGGCAATTTTATTATCAATATCTGTATTTTTGATAAGTGCCCCATCAATACGAAAACGAACTTCACTTTTCTTTTCATGGACTTCAATATGAATATCTGAAGCACGTCGTTTTATAGCCTGATAAAAGAGGGCATTCACAAATTTAATAACAGGTGCTGATTCTTCGCTGGTTAGTAGATCAGAGGTATTACGCAAAAATTCTGAAAGCGAGACATCATCATCTTCGATATCGTCTTGACCCTGTTCTAAGGTGCCCAATTCACTATCAGTACGAATTTCTAAAAATTTATTATAGAGCCTATCATAAGAGTCATCATCGGCTAAAACAATTGGATACGTAAAATTCTGTTTTGCAAGATAATCAAAAGCAGGTGCTAAATGACGCTGCGAGAGGATTACATGTAAGACATCTTCTATCTTAGAAAAAAGAACATAATTTTTAACAGATAAATTAAGATCGGTATTTTCAAGCTGATAAGGCTGAAAATCAATATTTTCAATTACAGGAAGATTTAACATTTAATCTTCCGATGGTGCGAGAATATCCAAGGCATCTACTGAATCTTCTTTCTCTTCATTCATTTGCTCTAAACGTTCATCAAGTTTACGGCCCAAAAGTGCTTCATAATTACGCTGGACTTCATCAAGCTTATTCATAAACTTACGCACCTTTGGTAAATCTTCATTATTACGGACGATATAAGGCGTGAGAATAATAACTAGATTTATCTCTTCATGAGATGTTTCAGTATAACCAAAAAGTGCCCCTAGATATGGAATATCTTTAAGAAGCGGGATTCCTACATTACTTGAACGTTCTTTATCAGAAATAAGCCCACCGATAATAACACTCTCTCCATTTTGAACAATTGCTGTAGTAACAACTTCACGTTTTGAAGTATTAACATAACCTGGAGTTGATCCAGGTATAACATCTTCAAGTTTTGTAGTTGTAATCAGTGTTACTTTATTTCCTGATGAGAGACGAGGTTTAATTTTCAGTGTCAGTCCAATATCTTCACGCGATACTGTATTACGAGCTAAATCAGTACTTTGATTACCTTGGACTGTACTTGTGACGATAGACTGAGTTTGTCCTACATAAATCGTTGACTCTTGATTATTAACACAGAGTAAAGTAGGCTCCGAGAGAGAGTGGGCAGCACCATTTCCTGCTAAAAAGTCAATGGTAGCACCTAAAACAACTCCTTGATCAAATTTTGCACTCGTATCAAGATTCAAACCTTGGGGCAAAACAACAGAAGGACCACCAAGATTAGCAGCAAAGCTAAAAAGCCCTGAGCTTGTTAATGCCCCTCCTGCTAAACCATACTTCATACCAATTTGATCACCAAGAGAGTTGCTGATTTCAATAATACGTGCTTTTACAAAAACTTGTGGTTTTTCAACATCTAAAATTGCAATCATCCCTTTGATATCTTCAATATCAGCTTCATTCGCAGAAACAACGATAGCATTCAGTTCTTCATAAACACTCACCATTGGCTTATCTGTCTCTTTGGGATATTTTTTCTTGTCTAAAATGGCTTGAAGTGAAGTAACAACATTTTTTGCTTCAGAATTTTCAAGAGGCAAAATTGTTAAGCGTTGTGCGGAGCTAGTATCTTTAGCATCAAGACGTGCCACGATGGGTTTTAAAAGTTTAATGTTAGCTTTTGATGCCAAAATAATAATTGAATTACTCGCATCATCTGATAATACTTGGACTTTGTTAGTAACTATTTTTTGATTAATAAGAGACTGCCCAATTTTTTGTAACTGTGCAGAGATACGACTTGCTTTAGCATTTTTAAGGATAACAAATTGTACTTGGATATTGATTTCGCTTTGAGATTCAATTTTTTGGATGACTTTTTGAATAATTCCTATATTGGCAGGATAGTCACTGACAATCATAGTATTGGTCTCTTTAATTGTTAAGAGTTTTCCACCTTCTGAGAGGAACTGTCTTACTTTTGCAGCGATGATATCAACATTTTCATTTTTCACCTGCAAAAACTCAGTCTTCATTAGATTTTTTTCTTTACTGCCAATAGGTAAGTTTCGTTTTACTGCGGTATTAGCACGTTCTATTGTATAAAAACTCCCTTTTTGAACAATTGTAAAACCTTTTTTCGACAATACTGCAAGTAAAATATCCATAAGCTCATCTTTATACACAGGCGTACTAGAAATAAAGTTAACTGTTCCAGGAATAGGTTGCGAGAGAAGAATATTTTTATCCACTACCTTCCCTACCATCTTGATAAAATCTTCAATTTTTATATTTTGAAGCTTAAGATTAACACGTTCTCGTTTTATCTCACTTTTTTGTCCCGCTAATAGCTGGGGTACTATTATTAAACTGTTTATTAAAGCAATTGCTATTACTATTTTAAAAAACTTCATATTCTAGTTCCTTCTCTTGATTGTCACGTAAAATCATCAGCTTTAAGCTGTCCATTTTATCCATGTTGTTGTAAATTTTAAATACTTGTGATACTGATTTTAAGGTCTTGCCATTCACACCGGTAATAACATCTCCTTTAATAAGCCCAAGCTTTGCAAAAAGTGAATCTTTTTTTACCCATGTTACCTCAAAACCTTTCAAGCGCTTATCTTTTATAATCTCTTTAATTTTAATATTTTTCCAGATAGCATCAAAGTTTTTTGCATAATGCTTAATCTCTTTTCGCTTCACAAAAACAGCTGCATCATCTTGAATAATCTCTGGTTCAGCTACACTAATGGCACCTTTTTTCAATGCCTTTTCTTTAAAAAGAAGCTCATACTGCTTTTGTGATTTTTCAAAAATTGCTCGATCTGCTTTCACATCAATAAGCTTATAACCCTTAAAACTTTCACCAAGACCGACTAAGCTTATTTTTTTAGCATCTTCTACGGCAATAAATGGTGTTTTAGGATCATCGTAAAGACCTTGTAGTGTTAAGTTTTTCAACTGATAAACAGGTGCTTTTTTCACTACAGGTGCTGTTTTTTTACCCTTTAGAGCAAAAGGTTTTGATGGTTTGTAGCTTTGATAGAGAGAAGCTTCTTCGACATCAACACGATCAACACCCTGATGCGGTAAGAAAAAAAGTGCTCCTAGCATTGTAACTTTAATAACTGCTGCGATAGTGCCTATAATAATAAGGCGCTTAATCCAAAGTGGACTAATAAGTTGATTCATAACGATAGCCCCCCTCTGCAGTTTTTTTCATACGCTTAATCCAAAATGGTTTTTGCTTTATAAGCAAAGGAGAAGGATTCAAAACAAGTGAGATATTACGCTCATACAAGCCAATGTCTCCTTCAAGAGATCCAAAGTCGCCACTACCTTCGAGCTTTACATGTAGAGGATTGACAACTGAATGCGTAATATTTAAATTTTCAATACCAAGGGGAATAAACCGCTTCATATCCTCAGAAAAAGAGAAAGGTGAAAATGTTACTGAGTTATAGAGCAATAAAGGAATTATCGAAACTTCATCAATTTTTGCCACAACTAGATCATCAAAATAGATAACTCCCTCTTCAATTAGAAAAGAGAAGCCTTTGTCTGAAAGCTTCTCTTGTGAAATAGTAACTTTATACTTTTGCAAAAGTACCTCAGCCTGATAATAGAGATTAATCTTAGGAAGGAAAAAAAGTATCAGCAATAGCGTCACTATTAAATAAATAAAAAGTTTTCCTAAACGTTTCATAGTGCACACTCCACTGTTATAGAAGCACTATGTTCAGAAAAACGCTCTATCGTCATTTTTTTAATACTAATGGTTTCATTTAAAATTTTGTTAGTAAAAGAGTCTAAAGAACGATAATCCAAGCCTTCAAGTTTCAGGATATAGCTGTTTCTCTTTTTCTCTTTTTTAACAACTTTATTTGCATAAGCACTATGAGATAGAAGCGTATCAATACGTTTCTTCATCATTTTTTGATCTTTCCAGCGTTGCTTTAATAACTGGATTTTTTTTCCATCAGCCTCAGCTTGAATATTATTTTGATTTACAATCATAATTTTACTTTGCGTGACATTACTTTTGTAAATCATTAAAATAGCCACCAAAACAAAAAAGCCTAATAAAAAAAGTGGATTAATCTTATTCATAAGGCCACTCCAATATAAAAAGTTTTATCAATAACTTTAGCAGAAGTAATTTGAAAAGATTTTTTCAGCGTAGATTTAATAGCTTCTGCTCTTTTTGCATGCTTCATAACAATTTCATACGAAGCTTTTTTTGCGCTGATATCAAGCTTTTTTACATACTCACCTGATTTTAGCTTTAGTGACAAAAGCTTTTTTACATTTTCACGGTAGGCTAACTGTTTTGTCTCTTTTGCCTCTAGCGATCGTTTCAACCCCTTAAGCTCAAAAGATGTTTGTGGCAATTTGTATGTCTCTTTTATAGTATATTCTTTAGTCAAAATTTGTTTCAAATCCTGACGTAGAATCAGATATGAAGCAAAATAAATAAGAATAAAAGTCACCGTAACACCAATCAGACGATAGATATATTTCTCATCAATAAAATTATTTTTAAAAAAATTAAGTGAAATATGGTGCTTGCTAAACTTATGTTTTGAAAAATATTCTTGATAGGGGAGGCATGTTCCTAGATACTCAAGAGGCACCATGCTTAAAATATTTTCATTAGAGACCAAAGCAAAACTTTCATCAATACACATGGTTTCTATAAGATCATAACACTCGCTTTGCGCAAAATAAATTTGGTTAATCTGTGAAGATTTAATACCTAAAGCAGTTAATTTGGCGACAATCAAAGCATTATCGTATGCAAATAACCAAAAGTTCTCTTCAAATTTAATCACCTGATAACTGTACTCAGCATCAGGGATAGTACCATCAAAAATTGAAGGTGCTAATTTTTTTGCTTGTGCCACATTTTTTACGGGTAATACTTCATTTTTAAACCAATAATAAGCAGGAGAAAGTACAATATTTACTTTTTTATTGCCTATATTTATCTGCTCTTGTTTATTTATGAACAGTGTTGCAAGGCCATTATCTTTTAGCTTAGTTGATAATTTCAAGATGTGTTGCCTTTTTAGTTTGTAAATCATAAGAGAATGTCACCCCTAAATGATTATCGCCATTATATATATTCATCCATGCCTTTACTTGCGGAGAATAAAATTCTATTCCCATTTTTTTAAGTTCTTTAGAGCGTTCTTGATCAAGATTAAGTGAAGAAAAATCTTCAAAGACATCAACACGCTCACTTGTAAACATAGCCAACGATGCTGGATCTAACTCTGGAAGTAGCATACCTAAGGCATCAGACTCTATATGATTAAAGTCAATATTTTCATTCTTAAAACTTAACAGTGTTTCCCATGGTGCACTATCTACACTAAAATCA
>JAYEPE010000018.1:0-25761 GCA_034723735.1 Campylobacterota bacterium
ATCAATGCGAGATGCGGGCGTAGCTCAGTTGGCTAGAGCGTCAGCCTTCCAAGCTGAGGGTCGAGGGTTCGAGTCCCTTCACCCGCTCCATTGAAACCAATTTATTTCTGGAAGCTGAAGTACAATACATTTTACTTCTACTACTAAACTAAGTTTATCACTCCCTAATATTATACAATTGATTCTACTGTTAAATTATTCAACTATTGTTTTATACTTATTTGCTCACATGGCTCAGAGGTAGAGCACTTCCTTGGTAAGGAAGAGGTCCCGGGTTCAATTCCCGGTGTGAGCTCCATTTGAGCAATGTTTTTAGAAACATAATAGATATATTTTAAAAAAAAGCAATAATTGAGTAATTTTTTGGTATAATTCCATTTCATTAAAATCAGAGTCGAAGGAGACTACATGGCAAAAGAAAAATTTGAACGTAATAAACCGCATGTTAACATCGGTACTATTGGTCACGTTGACCACGGTAAAACAACTTTAACAGCGGCAATTACAGCAGTACTTGCAGTAACAAATGGCGCAGAACTTATGGATTATGATGCAATCGATAACGCTCCTGAAGAGCGTGAGCGTGGAATCACAATCGCTACTTCACACGTAGAGTATGAGACTGATGGTCGTCACTATGCACACGTTGACTGTCCTGGTCACGCGGATTATGTTAAAAATATGATTACTGGTGCTGCTCAAATGGACGGTGCTATTCTTGTTGTTTCTGCAGCAGATGGTCCTATGCCACAGACTCGTGAGCACATCCTTCTTTCTAAGCAAGTAGGTGTTCCATATATCGTTGTTTTCATGAATAAAGAAGATATGGTTGATGATGAGGAACTTCTTGAACTAGTAGAGATGGAAATCCGTGAACTACTTGATCAATACGATTTCCCAGGTGATGACACTCCAATCGTAGCTGGTTCTGCACTTCAAGCACTTGAAGAAGCTAAAACTGGTACTCTTGGTGAGTGGTCAGAAAAAATAGTTAAGCTTATGGCTGAAGTAGATGCATATATTCCTGAGCCAGTACGTGATACTGAGCAAGAATTTTTAATGCCAGTTGAAGATGTATTTTCTATCTCTGGTCGTGGTACAGTTGTTACTGGTCGTATCGAACGTGGTACTATCAAGGTTGGTGAGGCAGTAGAGATTGTTGGTATTAAAGATACACAATCAACTACAGTAACTGGTGTTGAGATGTTCCGTAAAGAGATGGATCAAGGTGAAGCAGGAGATAACTGTGGTATCTTAATCCGTGGTATCGATAAAGAACAAGTTGAGCGTGGACAAGTTCTTTGTAAGCCAGGTTCAATTACTCCTCACACGACTTTTGAAGCAGAAGTTTATATCCTTTCAAAAGATGAGGGTGGTCGTCATACTCCATTCTTTAATGGTTACCGTCCACAATTTTACGTTCGTACAACAGACGTAACAGGTGCAATCACTTTACCAGAAGGTACTGAGATGGTTATGCCAGGTGACAACGTTAAAGTTACTGCTGAACTGATTAATCCAATCGCTATGGAAGAGGGAACTCGTTTCGCTATCCGTGAAGGTGGACGTACAGTTGG
Organism: Campylobacterota bacterium; assembly: GCA_034723735.1. Classification (GTDB taxonomy): domain Bacteria; phylum Campylobacterota; class Campylobacteria; order Campylobacterales; family Sulfurimonadaceae; genus S010-53. The sequence goes on from JAYEPE010000018.1 coordinate 1,578, forward strand.
CGCAGGTGTTGTTGCTAAAATTCTTAAGTAATTAAGATGAGAGAAAACATTCACCTAGGATGTGAGAAGTGTACAAGACGTAACTATCACACAACTAAAAATAAAAAAACTCATACAGAAAAATTTACGGTACGTAAGTACTGTAAATGGTGTCGTGAGCATACACAACATAAAGAGATGAAATTATAATTATCACTTTTAGGTTTGGAGCATAGCTCCTTCCTTTTTAGGCGTATAGCTCCAATGGTAGAGCACCGGATTCCAAATCCGGGTGTTGGGAGTTCGAGTCTCTCTACGCCTGCCACTAAAAAAAGATAAACATTTTATATCAATAATGCTTTAGAGCTTTATTTATAGGAAATGTTACCAAGGATAGATAAAAATGACAAAAACTTTTTCAACATACTTTAGAAACTCAAAACTTGAATTAGCTAAAGTTATTTTCCCAACTAAACCTCAGGTTAGACAGGCCTTTATTGCTGTTTTAATTGTAGTAACGTTTGTATCACTTTTCTTAGCATTGGTTGATTTGATTATGTCTTCATCGCTATCTGCGATTTTAGGTTAAGGGTAATCCATGGCACATGAGTGGTACACAATTCAGACTTACGGAAGTGAACGTAAGGTAAAAGAAGCAATCTTAAACTTAATGGATGAAAATAAGCTTCATGATCTTATTGAAGAGGTTATCGTCCCTACGGAAGATGTTATTGAAGTAAAAGAGGGTAAAAAGAAAGTTTCTGAACGCTCTTTATATTCAGGATATGTTTTTATTAAGCTTGATCTTAATACAAATTTACAACATATGATTCAATCAATTCCTAAAGTATCAGGATTTGTTGGTGAGTCAAATCATCCAACACCATTAACGGAAAAAGATATTAATGTTATTTTAGACCGTGTACATAATCGCGCGGCACCAAAACCAAAAGTATTTTTTGATAATGGTGAAATGGTACGTATCGTTGATGGTCCATTTGCAAACTTTACTGGTACTGTTGATGAGTATGACTTAGAACATGGTACGCTAAAACTCAATGTATCAATCTTTGGACGTAGTACTCCAGTTGATATTTCATATACACAAGTAGAAAAAATTATCTAAAATTAAATTCTACGCTAAGTTTAGGCTTTATTAAAAGTTTAAGCTTAGCGTAGAACATTACGTTCAAAACAATGAAAGGAAAGCACAATGGCAAAAAAAGTTATGGATTATATCAAGCTTCAAATTGAAGCTGGTAAAGCTAACCCGGCACCTCCAGTAGGACCAGCGTTAGGACAACGTGGTGTAAATATCATGGAATTCTGTAAAGCATTCAATGAAAAAACAAAAGATAAAATGGGATTCAAAGTACCTGTAGTTATTACAGTTTATTCTGACAGAAGTTTTACTTTTATTACAAAACAACCACCAGCGTCAGCACTTTTAATGAAGGCTGCAGGTATTAAAAAAGGTACTGATAACCCACTTTTAAATAAAGTTGGTAAAATCACTAAAGCTCAATTGATGGAAGTTGTAAATGCTAAGATCGAAGATCTTAACACTGATGACGCAGAGATGGCAGCAAATACAATTGCTGGTTCAGCTCGTTCAATGGGTATCGAAATCGTAGATTAATATCTATAATCTAGATCTTCAACCGCAAAGATCTCTAAAGTAATGCGGTAGAGAATTTCATAGGAGAACTCAAACATGGCAAGTAAACGCTATACACAATTAATTGAAAAAATTGATGCTACTAAAAACTATTCAGTTGTTGAAGCTGCTTCTTTAGTAAAAGAGCTTAAATCAGCAAAATTCGACGAAACTGTAGAAATTGCAATGAACCTTAATGTTGACCCTCGTCACGCTGATCAAATGGTTCGTGGTGCTATTGTGCTTCCACACGGTACAGGTAAAACTGTTCGTGTTGCAGTATTTGCTAAGGGTGCTAAAGCTGATGAAGCTAAGGCTGCTGGTGCAGATATTGTAGGTACTGATGACCTTGTTGATCAGATTAAAGAAGGTATCTTCAACTTTGATATAGTTGTTGCTGCACCTGACTGTATGGGACTTGTTGGTAAAATTGGTCGTATCCTTGGGCCAAAAGGTTTAATGCCAAATCCTAAAACAGGAACGGTAACACCAGATGTTGCTACTGCTGTTAACAACGTAAAAGGCGGTCAAGTCGCTTTCCGTGTTGATAAAAAAGGTAATATCCATGCAGGTATAGGAAAAGCAAGTTTTGATTCAGATAAAATTGCTGAAAACATTACTAGTTTTATATCAGCAATTAATAAACAAAAACCGGCTTCTACAAAAGGTCGTTATGTTAAAAATGCTGCACTCTCATTAACTATGAGTCCTGCAGTTAAATTTGATTTATCAGAGATTGCTGATATCAAATAGTACTTATTACATGTAAGGTTTTATCCTTGCATGATAAGACTTTTACTCTCTTATTTTTGAATGAGAAAGTAAAGGTTTTATTTATAAGATCTTATCTTATAGACTGAAGATAGCTAGGGGTTTTAACTTAATTGGACTTTCCCACCCTGCTTGAAGTGATATGTCTGGAAAGGGGAATAAAAATGACTAAATCAAAAAAAACTGAGATAATTGAGCTCTTAAGTGAATCATTTAAAACTGCTAATGCTGTAGTTATGTGTGATTTTCGTGGTTTAAGTGTTTCTGACATTGAAGAATTACGTAAAGCAGCTCGTGCTAAAGATGTAAATGTTCAAGTTGTAAAAAATACACTTGCTACTATTGCACTTAAAAATGCTGATATGACTGGTGTTGAAATTATAGATACAAATATTTTCATTTGGGCTGATGATGCTATTTCTGCATCTAAAGTAGTAGCAGATTTTGCTAAGACTAATGAAATATTTACAATTAAAACAGCATATATTGATGGTGAATCTGCAGACAGCGCTAAAGTTGAAGCATTTGCTAAACTACCAGGACGCGAAGAGTTACTTGGAATGCTTGCTGCTACTTGGATGGCTCCAGTTGCGAATTTCACTATTGGCTTAAATGCGCTTAAAGAGAAAAAAGAAGAAGAGGCTGCATAAGCAGTTAACAATTATTATTAAAGAAATAAAAAGGAATTACACATGGCTGTAACTAAAGAAGACGTATTAGAGTTTATCTCTAACTTATCTGTACTTGAGCTTTCTGAGCTTGTTAAAGAATTTGAAGAAAAATTTGGTGTATCTGCACAACCTGTAGCTGTTGCTGGTGGAGCTGGCGGAGACGCTGCTGGAGCTGCTGAAGAGAAAACTGAGTTTGATGTAATCTTAACTGATTGTGGTGCTAAGAAAATTAACGTTATTAAAGCGGTACGTGCTCTTACAGGTCTTGGACTTAAAGAAGCTAAAGCTGCTGCTGAAGAGACTCCATCAACTATCAAAGAAGGTGTTGATAAAGATGCTGCTGAAGAAGCTAAGAAAACTCTTGAAGAAGCTGGTGCTTCTGTGGAAGTTAAATAAGTATTTTGCTTTTTTAGCTTGGTGCTTAGCTTTAGAGGGACACAGGTTTAATTTTTTTCAAAAATTCAACCAATGTCCCAGCTGAACAAACGCACAAACATTTAAGGCCCATTAAGAAAGTGATTTTGTCATTTTCTTAATGGGCCTTTGGTGGTTATAACCACTAATTTTTTTTATTTGTGGATCCTTCCAGGGACGCTTGGAAATCAAACTTCTTTCTATCTATCGATAGAATTCATTTAAAATTTTACTTATCAAGGTAGCCTATGTTAAATAGTCTTTATTCTGGTAACCGTTTACGTGTGGATTTTGCTAAAACTCCTCAACAAATTGAAGTGCCTAATCTTTTACAACTTCAGCAAAGCTCTTATGATACTTTTTTAATGCTTGATAAAAAAGATCGTTCACTTAGTGGAGTCGAACGTGTTTTTGAAGCTGTTTTTCCTATTCATGATACACAAAATCGTCTCACCTTAGAATATCTAGGTTCAGAAACTGTGAAACCAAAATATACGGTTCGTGAATGTATGGAGCGTGGATTAACATACTCTATTTCACTTCGTATGAAAACACGTTTAGTGCTGTGGGAGCGTGATGAAAATACCAAAGAGAAATTAGGGGTTAAAGATATTAAAGAACAACCTATTTTTGTTCGTGATATTCCTTTAATGACAGATCGTACATCATTTATTATTAATGGTGTTGAACGTGTTGTTGTAAATCAATTACACCGTTCTCCTGGTGTTATTTTTAAAGAAGAAGCAGCTACAACAGCAGGAAATAAATTAATTTATACAGGTCAAATTATTCCAGATCGTGGTTCATGGCTCTATTTTGAGTATGATCCTAAAGATATTTTGTATATGAGAATTAATAAGCGTCGTAAAGTGCCTGTTACTATTATGTTTCGTGCTTTGGGCTATTCAAAACAAGATATACTTAAAATGTTTTATCCACTTCAGAAAATTACATTAGAAGACAATACCTTCTTGATAGATTTTAATACTGAAAACTTTAGTGGTCGTCTTGATTATAATTTAATCTCTGCTGATGGTGAAACAGAGTTGATGAAAGCTGGTAAACGTTTAACCGCTAAAAAAGCTCAAAAATTCATCGAAGATGGACATAGTAAAGTTCAATATCCTATTGATATTTTAGCAGAACGTCATCTTGCTGAACCTATTATTGATCCTGAAACAGGTGAAGTTCTTTTTGATACTATGACAGTACTTGACGAGACAAAGCTTAAAAAGATGGCTGAAGCGGGTGTTAGTAAATTTGTGATTGCCAATGATTTAGCTGAAGGTCATGATAGTGCAGTTATTAATGCATTTTTAGCTGATGCTGACTCCTTAAAACTTCTTCGTCAAACTGAAGATATTGAAGATGAAAATGATCTTTCAGCTATTCGTATTTATAAAGTAATGCGTCCAGGTGAACCTGTAACAAAAGAGGCAGCTAAAATATTTGTGAATCAACTTTTCTTTGACCCTGAGCGTTATGATTTAACACGTGTCGGTCGTATGAAGATGAATCATAAACTAGGGCTTAATGTACCAGAATATGTAACTGTTTTAACAAATGAAGATATTATTAACTCAGTGAAATATGTAATTAAAGTTAAAAATGGTCAAGGTCATATTGATGATAGAGATCACTTAGGAAATCGTCGTATCCGTTCTATTGGTGAACTTCTTGGTAATGAGCTTCACAATGGTCTTGTGAAAATGCAAAAAGCAATCAAAGATAAACTCTCAACAATGAGTGGACCAATGGCAGAATTAATGCCGCATGATCTGATTAACTCTAAAATGATTACATCAACAATTATGGAGTTCTTTTCAGGTGGACAACTTTCTCAATTTATGGATCAAACGAATCCACTTTCAGAAATCACACATAAACGTCGTCTTTCTGCATTAGGTGAAGGTGGTCTTGTAAAAGAACGTGCTGGTTTTGAAGTGCGTGATGTTCACCCAACACATTATGGTCGTATCTGCCCAATTGAAACTCCAGAGGGTCAAAATATTGGTCTTATTAATACACTTGCAACATACTCAAAAGTAAATGAACATGGATTTATTGAAGCGCCTTATAAACTCGTAAAAGAGGGTGTTGCTCAAATGGGCGCTGAAAATGTTGTTTATTTAACAGCGACACAAGAAGAGGGTAAAGCGATTGCTGCTGCCTCAAATGTTATTGATGATAATGGTAATTTTGCTGATGATCTGATTGAGTTACGTCGTGATGGTGAGATTATTTTAGGTAAGCCAAGTGACTGTGAGTATATGGATCTCTCCTCACATATGGTTGTTGGTGTTGCTGCTTCATTAATTCCTTTCTTAGAACATGATGATGCTAACCGTGCTCTTATGGGATCAAATATGCAACGTCAAGCAGTTCCTCTTCTTCGTGCACAAGCTCCAATGGTTGGAACTGGTGTTGAAAAACATGTGGCTCGTGATTCATGGGAATGTGTTAAGGTTGCGCGTGGTGGTGTGATTGAAAAAGTGGATGCAAAACATATCTATGTGATGGGTGAAGATGATGATGGTACATTTATTGATTATTATCCTTTACAGAAGAATCTACGTACTAATCAAAATACAACATTTGTGCAAAAACCAATTGTTAAGGTTGGTCAAAGTGTAGCAACAGGTCAAATTATTGCCGATGGTCCTAATATGGATCAAGGTGAATTGGCTATTGGTGTGAATGCTATGGTTGCCTTTATGCCATGGAATGGATATAACTACGAAGATGCTATTGTTATGTCTGAGCGTATGATTCGTAATGACTCATTTACATCAGTGCATGTTTATGAAAAAGAGGCAGAAGCACGTGAGCTTAAACATGGTGTTGAAGAGGTTACTCGTGATATTCCTAATGTACGTGATGATGAACTGATTCATCTTGATGAGAGTGGTATCGTTAAAATTGGTACGCATGTATCAGGTGGAATGATTCTTGTAGGTAAAGTATCTCCAAAAGGTGAAGTAAAGCCTACACCAGAAGAGCGTTTACTTCGTGCGATTTTTGGTGAAAAAGCAGGTCATGTTATTAATAAATCACTCTATTGTCCTCCAAGTATGGAAGGGGTGGTAGTAGATATCAAAGTCTTCACTAAAAAAGGTTATGATAAAGATCCTCGTGCCTTAGAGATTGAGAAAGAAGAGCGTGATGAATTAGAACGTGAGCATTATGATCGTCTTTTGATGATTGATAAAGAGGAGATGTTTCGTATCGCTTCGTTATTAACAAAAGAGCCTTTAGACTCTGATGTAAATGTTGGTGAAACTGAATACAAAGAAGGTGATTTAATCAATGCAGATGATCTTGCTGGTGTAAATCGTTTTGCGATGAACAGCATCATTAAAGCATTTAGTCAAAAAATTCAAGATCAATACAACAAAACGAAAAACCATTTTCAAAAGCAGAAAAAACTCTTCCGTGATGAGCATGAAGAGAAACTTACTATTTTAGAAAAAGATGATATCTTACCTAATGGTGTTGTAAAGTATGTGAAGATTTATATTGCTACAAAACGTAAATTACGTGTAGGTGATAAAATGGCTGGACGTCATGGAAATAAAGGTATTGTCTCAAATATCGTTCCTGAAGTTGATATGCCATATTTAGCTAATGGACGTTCTGTCGATGTTTGTCTGAATCCTCTAGGAGTTCCTTCACGTATGAATATTGGACAGATTCTTGAGATGCATTTAGGTATGGTTGGTGCTGAACTTGGAAACCAAATTCAAGATATTTTTGAAGCAAAACAAGCTGATTTTATTGATCAACTTCGTGATAAAATAGTTGCTATTGCTGATGTTGCGGGTCTTATGGATGCGGCAAATGTTATTGGCAATATGGATAATGATACACTTCTTTCGTATGCACGTGATTGGTCTAACGGTGTCAAGTTTGCAACACCAATTTTTGAAGGTGTTGATGCAGATGAGTTTGCAAAACTTTTTGAGTTAGCTAAACTTGATGATGATGGTAAAACGGTGCTATATGATGGTAAAACTGGTGAGCAAGTTAAAGAGCGTGTTAATGTAGGTTACATGTATGTTCTTAAACTTCATCACTTAGTTGATGAAAAAATTCATGCTCGTTCTACTGGACCATACTCTCTAGTTACACAACAGCCAGTTGGTGGTAAAGCTCTCTTTGGTGGACAACGTTTTGGAGAGATGGAAGTATGGGCACTAGAAGCCTATGGTGCTTCAGCAGTACTTAAAGAGATGTTAACGATCAAATCAGATGATGTTGAAGGTCGTGTTAAAGCATATAAAGCCATTACTAAAGGGGAGCAAGTACCGCCGTCAGGTATTCCTGAAACCCTATTTGTATTAACAAAAGAGCTTCAATCATTAGCTCTTGATATTGAGATTTTTGACGAGGTAGAAGACGATGAGTAGATTAGTACCAATTGAGATAAAAGAAGATAATCGTCCTAAAGACATTAAGCAGTTACAATTTCGTTTAGCGAGTCCTGAAAAAGTTCTTTCATGGAGTCATGGTGAAGTGAAAAAGCCAGAGACTATTAATTACCGAACTTTAAAACCAGAACGTGATGGTCTCTTTTGTGCCAAGATTTTTGGTCCTGTGCGTGATTATGAGTGTCTATGTGGAAAATACAAAAAGATGCGTTATAAAGGCGTAGTATGTGAAAAATGTGGGGTTGAAGTGACATCGACTAAGGTACGTCGTGTGCGTATGGGTCATATTGATTTAGTTACTCCTGTCGCGCATATCTGGTATGTAAGTTCATTACCATCACGTATTGGTACTCTTCTTGGTGTGAAGATGAAAGATTTAGAACGTGTACTTTATTATGAAGCATATATTGTAAAAACTGCTGGAGAAGCGTATTATGACGCGGATCAAAGCACTCCAATATTAAAATATGATGTTTTAAATGAAGAGCAGTACCGTATATTAATGTCACGTTATTCTGAAAGTGGTTTTGAAGCAGAAATGGGAGGTCAGGTTATTCGTGATCTTCTTGAAGATATCGATCTTGTTGATCTTTTTGCTCAACTCAAAGAAGATATTGAAAAAACAAATTCAGAAGCAAAACGTAAAACAATTATTAAACGTCTGAAAGTTATTGAATCATTTTTAAATTCAGGGAATAATCCAGGATGGATGATGTTAACAGCACTTCCTGTTCTTCCACCAGAATTGCGTCCTCTTGTTAGTCTTGATGGCGGTAAGTTCGCAGTTTCTGATGTTAATGATCTGTATCGTCGTGTTATTAACCGCAATCAACGTCTTAAGCGCCTTATTGAGCTAGAGGCACCAGAGATTATTGTACGTAATGAAAAACGTATGCTTCAAGAATCAGTTGATGCACTATTTGATAATGGTCGTCGTGCCAATGCAGTTAAAGGGGCAAATAAACGTCCTCTAAAATCACTTTCAGAGATTATTAAAGGCAAGCAAGGTCGTTTCCGTCAAAATCTACTTGGAAAACGTGTTGACTTCTCTGGTCGTTCTGTTATCGTTGTTGGACCAAACTTACGTATGGATCAATGTGGTCTTCCTAAGAAGATGGCACTTGAGCTTTTTAAACCACATTTGATTGCAAAGCTAGAAGATAAAGGCTATGCGACAACAGTGAAAGCTGCAAAGAAAATGATTGAAGATAAAACCAATGAAGTATGGGAATGTCTTTCTGAAATTGTTGATGGATATCCAATCTTACTTAACCGTGCACCTACTCTTCACAAGCTCTCTATCCAAGCGTTTCACCCGAAACTGATTGATGGTAAAGCTATTCAGTTACACCCTCTTGTTTGTGCAGCGTTTAATGCTGACTTTGATGGGGATCAGATGGCGGTTCATATTCCTTTAGGATCTGAAGCTATTGCTGAAGCAAAAGTACTTATGCTTTCAAGTATGAATATTTTACTTCCAGCATCAGGCAAAGCGATTGCAACACCATCACAAGATATGGTTTTAGGAACATATTACATTACATTAGAAAAAAATGGTGTTAAAGGTGCCAATAAACTTTTTGCATCAGTTGATGAAGTAGTTATCGCGCTAGAACATAAAGCACTTGATCTTCATGCAAAGATTCGCACTCGTATTGATGGACGTATGATTCAAACAACAGCTGGAAGATTGCTTCTAAAAGCTATTTTACCTGATTTTGTTCCTGTTAATCTTTGGAATAAAGTAATGAAGAAAAAAGCTATCTCAACTATTGTTGATTATGTTCAAAAATATGGTGGTATCGCAATAACTGCAAGTTTTTTAGATAACTTAAAAGATTTAGGTTTCAAGCATGCAACTGAGGCAGGAGTATCTATCTCTATTGATGATATTATCATTCCTAAAGAGAAAAAAGAGCTCATTATTAACTCTAAAAACAGAGTTAAAGAGATTCAAAAGCAGTTTGAAGCAGGTCTTTTAACAGAACAAGAGCGTTACAATAAAATTATTGATGTCTGGACGGATACAAATAATACTGTTGCGGGTATGATGATGGATTTAGTTGAAAATGATAAAGATGGTTTTAACTCAATTCATATGATGGCAGACTCTGGAGCGCGTGGTTCTGCAGCTCAGATTCGTCAGCTTGCGGGTATGCGTGGTCTTATGGCAAAACCAAGTGGTGATATTATTGAAACTCCAATTATCTCTAACTTTAAAGAGGGTCTAAACGTACTTGAATACTTTATTTCAACTCACGGTGCGCGTAAAGGTCTCGCCGATACTGCACTTAAAACAGCAAATGCGGGTTATTTGACACGTAAACTTGTTGATGTTGCGCAAAATGTTAAAGTTGTTGAGCATGACTGTGGTACTCATGAGGGAATTGAAATTACAGATATCTCTATTGGTAATGAACTTATTGAGCCTTTAGAAGATCGTATTTTAGGTCGTGTATTAGCTGAAGATGCTATTGATCCTATTACGAATGAAATTCTCTTTCCTGAGGGAACACTTATTGATGAGATTAAAGCACAAACTATTATTGAAGCAGGAATCAAATTAGCACATATTAGAACACCTACTACATGTAAGAGTGAAAATGGTATATGCGCACTATGTTATGGGCTCAATCTAGGAACAGGTGGGATAGCTCGCCGTGGTGAAGCAGTTGGTGTTGTTGCAGCACAATCAATTGGTGAGCCGGGAACACAGCTAACTCTTCGTACCTTCCACGTTGGGGGAACAGCGTCAAGTACTCGTGAAGAGCGTCAGGTGATTGCTTCTAAAGAAGGATTTATCCGTTATTACAATATGAAGACCTATGCATCTAAAGAGGGTAAAAATATTGTAGCTAATCGTCGTAATGCGGCAGTTTTATTAGTGGAGCCAAAGATTAAGGCACCTTTTAAAGGGCGTCTTGAAATTCAAAATGTGCACGATGAGATTATCATTAGTGTAATAGGTGAAAATGATACAGCGCGTTATACATTACGTAAACATGAGGTTGCAAAACCAAATGAACTTGCGGGAGTTAGTGGTAAAATCGAAGGTAAATACTATCTTCCTTATGCTCAAGGTGATATAGTTCATGTGGATGAATCTATTGTTGAATCTATCAAAGATGGCTGGAATGTTCCTAACCGTATCCCTTATGCATCTGAAATTTTAGTTGATGATGGCGCACCAGTGACACAAGTAATTGAAGCTAAAGAAAAAGGTACTGTGAAGTACTATCTTCTAAAAGGCGATTATTTAGAACGTTTTGAGGCTATTAAAAAAGGCTATAACGTAAAAGAAAAAGGTCTTTTCGCTGTTGTTATTGATAAGGAAAATCGTGAAGCAATTCGTCATTATGTTGCACGTGGATCTATCGTAGAAACAGATGATGATCAAGCTGTTGAACGTGATACTGTCTTAGCAAAACCGGCTGATGATGAATCTATCGTTATTGCAGAATGGGATCCATATTCAAATCCTATTATCTCAGAATCTAATGGTACGATTACTTTTGAAGATATTACTGCAGGTGTTACCGCTTCAGAGCAGTTTGATGAACTCACAGGTAAAACACGTCTTATGCTTAATGAATATATTGCAGCAGAGTATAAGCCAGCAATTGTTCTTGCAACAGAAGATGGTGAAGTTATTCGTTATGCAATTGATCCAAAAACACAAATTTTTGCTCAAGAAGGTGCTGAAGTTAAAATTGCTGATATTTTAGCCAAAACTCCAAAAGCACTTCAAAAATCACGTGATATTACGGGGGGTCTTCCACGAGTATCAGAACTTTTTGAAGCACGTCGTCCTAAAGAGACAGCACTTATTGCTGAACTTGATGGTACTGTAAGTTTCGGGAAACCATTACGTGGAAAAGTACGTATTATCATCTCATCAGAAAATGGTATTATCAAAGAGTATTTTGTTGATAAAAACCTTAATGCTTTAGTTAATACAGGTGAGTTTGTTCACTCTGGTGAGCGTTTAACTGATGGTATTGTCTCTTCACATGAAATTTTACGTATTTTAGGTGTTAAAGCACTTTATAACTATCTTGTAAGTGAAGTTCAACAAGTCTATCGCCGTCAAGGGGTTAGTATTGCGGATAAGCATATTGAGGTTATTTTTACTCAAATGTTACGTCAGATTAAAATTCTTCGCTCTGGAGATACCAAGTTTATTGTTGGAGATCTTATTAGTAAGAAGAAGTTTAAAGAAGAGAATGAAAAGATTTTACGCCTTGGTGGTGAACCTGCGATTGCAGAGCCATTCCTGGTTGGTATTACACGTGCTTCAGTTAGTGCTGATTCTATCATCTCTGCTGCATCATTCCAAGATACGACAAAAGTATTAACAGAAGCTGCTGTTTCTGCAAAAATTGATGATTTAACAGATCTTAAAGAGAATGTTATCATCGGTCGTACCATCCCTGTTGGAACAGGGATCTATAAAGATGAAATTATCCAATTTGCACAAGACGAATAGTCTTTGTTAGTCTCTTACATGTAAGATTTTCTTACATGTAAGATTGAGTGTTTTTTACTAATATCTTCTTTCATACCGCCATCTCTATATTCCTTTCAATGTGTTTTAAAGTAATATAAGCATATAATTTACTAATGAGATGCATAATAAGGAGTTTTATTATGAAAAATACTGCTTTCGCGATAATGTTAGTGCCCATCTTACTTATTGCTAATAATATTTCCATCGAAGATGATTTTTTAGCTTCACTAGATGAGGTCAGTGATATTGCCTCAAAATCAAAGCTTAATATTGATGATATGCCTGCTTTTGTTACAATTTTACAAGGTAAAAAACTTGAACTTTTAGGTATCGATACTATCTACGAAGCACTAGGCCTTGTTCCAGGTGTTGAACTCTCTATGGAAGCCTCAGGAGTAAAACAAGTTATTTTTCGTGGTGTAAAAGAGAAAGGGAAAGTCAAATTACTTGTTGATGGAGTGACTATCAATAATAGCTATCGAGGCTCTATGTACTATTATCTTGATTTTCCCATTGAGATGATTGAGCGTATTGAAGTGATTCGAGGGCCGGGTTCGGTTTTGTATGGCTCTAATGCTATTAGTGGTGTTGTTAGTATAATCACTAAAAATTCTAAAACTGCAAATACAAATCGACTTTTTGTAGCAGGTTCGACAGCACCTTATTATAAAGCAGGGCTTCAATATGCCTATGAATTAGCACCAAATAGTCGTCTAAGTCTTGATGGATATTATCAAAATAGTGATATACATATACAAGGGGGACCCGATAAGGCAGGGGTGGAAGATGAGAGTGATGAATCTTTAAAAGACTACTCGCTAGGCTTACACCTAGATATCGATAACTTTACCCTCTTAGCACGTTACAAACAGTCTCAGGCAGGTATTGCTTACGGCATAGGAAACTATTTTGAATCCAAAAATGATAAAAAAGCTAACAATAATCGTTCACTCTTTATTGAAGCGAAGTATAAAAATAGCATTAATAATGATACTGATTATAAATTCAGCATAGGAACAAATCGCTATGCGCAAAATATAGAGACACGTTTTTTACCACATCCAGCAAAAGGGGATGTCATTTATGATGGTGATTATGCGGAGCATAACTATTATGGGGAGTTAGTCCTTAAGAGTGATAGTATTGAAAATAACTCCCTTGTCTTTGGTGCTCGTTATGAGTATTCTCTATCGCAAAAAACAGCACTGCAAGCCTATTTTGAACCTACGGGAGATCCTTTTATTCCCGTTGAAAATTCTATGAAGCCTGATCGTAAACGCTCTATATTTTCACTCTATCTTAATGATAATTATTCTCTAACACAAAATATTGATTTAGTTGCTGGTTTACGTTGGGACAGTTATTCTGATTTTGGAAGTGCTTTGAGTCCACGTTTGGGTCTGATTTGGCGAGCAAATAAGGCGTTTAATTTTAAAATGCTCTATTCACGCTCTTTTCGTGCTCCTTCATGGCTAGAGCTCTATGCAACTATTCCTAATGTTTCTCAGGGAAACCCAGATCTTGATGCAGAGACTGCTGATACGATTGAGCTAGGGAGTGTTTATCGCCCCTCTTCTTCTCAAACAGTACGTTTTAATATCTATGCTACACAGATAGATAATCTTATAGTTAGAGAAGCAACGATTTATCAGCAAAAGGGTAAAAATAGCTACTATGGTGCGGAAGCAGAGTGGATGAATTCATTCAATAGTCAAAGTGAATTTAAAATGGGTTTGAGCTATGTAGATGCTCTTGATAATGATGCAGAGGCACTTCCAGATATTGCTAATTTTTTAGCTAATATGACGTTTCTTTATGATTTTAGCTCAGATTTTGGTAGTGGAAGTGTTTTAAAATATGTCTCTAGCAGGAAAAGAGCCTTAGATGATGATCGAGACAAGCTTGATGGATATGCTCTTTTTGATCAAACCTTTAGCTATTATTACAAGACGCTGAGCCTTAGTGTAAGTATTAAAAATCTTTTTGATACACAGTATGAATATCCTGCACCTGTAAAAACCTATGTGAATGACTATCCCCGTATTGGACGAACGGGATCTATTAGTGCGAAATGGGAGTTCTAATGAAAATCTTATTTTTAGTTCTTATAGCTACTGTTACACTCTTATCAGAACAACTTAAAGATGATTTACTTCAAATTCATGCCACACTGATTCCTAAAATTATGATGATGGATTATGACTTTGAGAAACGACTTGTTAATGATGAGATACTTATTGGAGTGGTGTATGCGGGTGCCAAACAGAAAAATGATGCCTTAGCATTAGATCGTTATATTCAAGAGAAATATCCTGATGGATATCAAAAACATAAAATTCGCCTTGAATTTATTGCTTATGATGTGGTTCATTTGGTGCAAAAACATACCCTTTACTATCTTTTACCAACAGTAAAAAAAGAGATTAAAACAGCATTGAAAATTGCTCATCAGCAAGAAGCCCTCTCTTTCTCTTATCGTGATGAAGATCTTAAATATGGGGTGATGCTTTCGGTAAAAGTTACCAATAAGGTGAAACCTGTCATTAATGTTGATGCTCTTAAAGAGACCAATGTTACCATGCGACCAGTTTTACTAAAAGTAGCTGATATCTTTTTTCAAACTTCATCACGGCTACGGGATATTTATGATCAATATTCACTCCGTTTCGTTTAAATTTTCAGGGCTGATTCTTTTTGCATCACTCCTGTTTTTACTCACATTAACACTATTAACGACACAGCTTACTATTAAGCAGTATGAAAATATTGAACAAGGAAAGCTTGAAGCTATTAGCGATAATATCTCTGATACACTCAGTCTTAATATTAGTTATGGTTTTGATAAGGCGATAAAAGAGATGGCAGATACTCTCTATCAAAATCCACATATTTTATATGTCTGCATACAAGATTTAAAACACGATATTATAAGACACTCTAGGGATAAACAGAGCTTTGAAAGCTATCAAAACCTGCAACACTTTTCTCTTAGTAAACCCCTGTATGATCCCCTTTCTAAAGCTCTTATTGGAAATATTGAACTTATCTACTCACGAACCCCTTTTGAGACAATGATGCTTGAATATTATCAACAATTAAGTATTATCATTGTGATATTTTTATTCCTTATTTCACTCTTAACACTCTTTTTATATCGTAGCATTTCACCTTTAGGAAAACTTGCACAAGAGATGAGTACTTTTGATCCTAAGAACCCTAAAGCCTTCACTTTTAATACTCATGATAAAAGTGAAATTGGATTAATTTCACGTGCTTCTAATACTATGCTTGCGAGTATTAATGACTATCTTCACAAACTTAAATCACTTCAAGAAGCAGTAATACAACGTGAACTCCACCTTCGTGATGCTCAGAGAATTGCACATGTAGGAAGTTGGGAATATTGGATAAACAATGATCAATTTGAAATGAGTCATGAACTCTTACGTATTTTTGGTATTAATGCAAAAAATTATCAGAGTTCGTGGAATCACTTTTTGGATTTTATTATTCAAGATGATCGACAATCTGTAGAAAATACCTTTATACAAGCTATTGAGGAAGGAAGTCAGTTTAATATCAAATACCGTTGTATGAAAGATAATGCAGAAATTATTCATATCCATACTCAGGGTAAGGTACGCAAAAAAAGTGATGGTAGTATTAAAATGACTGGTGTGAGTATGGATATTTCTAAGCAGCACCGTTCTCAAGAGATCATTGAAAAATTAGCATATTATGATCCGCTAACTGAGTTACCCAATAGAGCTCTTTTTAAAGACCATTTACAAAAAGCTATTGCTCTGTCTAAACGCCATAAAGAGAAAATTGCTGTACTTTTTATTGATCTTGACCGCTTTAAACTTATTAATGACTCTTTAGGACATCTTGTAGGAGATGAGCTTTTAAAGGCTGTTTCTAAAATACTTGTTGAAAACTTACGTGAGGAAGACACAGTATCACGCTTGGGCGGTGATGAGTTTACAATTCTTCTTACCTCAATAAAAGATGAAAAAGATATTGAGATTATTGCTAATAATTTACTCTCAAGCATTAATAAACGCCTTAAAATTGGACGTCATGAACTCTATATCTCTTTAAGTATGGGTATTGCCTATTATCCTAATCATGGTAGCACTTCTGATGAACTTATCAAACATGCAGATACTGCAATGTATAAGGCAAAAGAGCTAGGGCGGAATAATTTTCAGTTTTATCAGACTCAGATGGGTAATCATCTCAATCAGCAGTTAGGCTTAGAGCAAGACTTCCGTCAAGCTGTTACGACACAAGATAGTGCACTACAACTCTATTACCAACCTAAAATTGATTTTAAAACGCTCCGTATCACAGGGGCTGAAGCTCTCATTAGATGGGAACACCCTAAGCATGGACTGCTCTTTCCTGATAGTTTCATCCCTCTTGCTGAGAGTACGGGCCTGATTCTTGATTTAGGGACATGGATTATTGAAAAAGGGATTCAGCAAGTACTACTATGGGAGCAAACATTTGCTCAGCCTTTACAAATCTCTATTAACCTCTCTGCAAGACAATTTCAAGATAGCAACTTAGTTCCTCTTATTGCAAGCTTAATTGAAAAGTATCAGGTTAATCCCTCACTCTTAGAATTTGAAATAACAGAGAGTATTTCAATGAGTAATATTGCTGATAATCTTTTAATTATGGGCGAACTTAAATCTCTTGGCGTTGCCCTTGCTATTGATGATTTTGGCACAGGCTACTCTTCTCTCTCTTATCTTAAACAGTTTCCCGTTGATACCCTTAAGATTGACAAGTCTTTTGTTATGGATATGCTTAAAGATAAAGATGACAAAGTCATTGTCTCAACTATTATTTCTATGGCAGAAGCCTTAGGACTTAAGACCGTAGCCGAGGGTGTTGAAACCCATGAACATGAAAAAACTCTACAAGAAATGGGATGTGATATAGCACAAGGTTACCATTACGCGAAAGCTCTTGAAGCAAAAGCCTTTTTAGAATTTGCTTTAGGAGAGTTAAGAGCTAGAGCATAATGATGTTACCTACACTTATCATAATCATTAATATAATCTTAAAATAAGCTCTAATTTATCTTCATTTGACTATAATTGCGCGTTTAATACTCTCTTGAAATATTCAGAGAGTAATTTTACTGGAACAAACTAAGAAAGGAAACAGATGCCAACAATTAACCAATTGGTACGTAATGAGCGTAAACGTGTACTTAAAAAATCTAAGTCACCAGCTCTTGTAGAATGTCCACAACGTCGCGGCGTATGTACTCGTGTATATACAACGACACCAAAAAAACCAAACTCGGCTCTTCGTAAAGTAGCTAAAGTTCGTTTGACTTCAGGATTTGAAGTAATTTCATATATCGGTGGTGAGGGTCATAACCTTCAAGAGCACTCAATCGTTCTTGTTCGTGGTGGTCGTGTTAAAGATTTACCGGGTGTTAAATATCACATTGTTCGTGGTGCACTTGATACTGCTGGTGTTGCTAACCGTACAGTTGCTCGTTCTAAATATGGAACAAAAAGACCTAAAAAGTAAGCACATACGCTTGAAATAAATGAAACAGAGATTGAAAAATCTTTGAGTAAATTTAATAAAATTGAAGAAGGAAACTCAATATGAGAAGAAGAAGCGCTCCGATACGTGAGATCATGCCTGATCCCGTTCATGGAAGTAAAATTGTAACTAAGTTTATCAATAAAGTTATGCTTGATGGTAAAAAGAGTACAGCAGAAAAAATCATCTATAGTGCACTAGATATTATCAGTTCACGTGGTGAAAAAACAGGTATCGAAATATTCAATGAAGCTATTGAAAATATCAAGCCAATCATTGAAGTTAAAAGCCGCCGTGTTGGTGGGGCAACTTATCAAGTTCCAGTAGAAGTTCGTCCAGTTCGTCAACTTTCACTTGCTATTCGTTGGTTAGTAGATGCTGCGCGTAAGCGTAATGAGCGTACTATGGCTGAGCGTCTTGCAAATGAATTAATGGATGCTGCAACCGATAAAGGTTCAGCATGGAAGAAAAAAGATGACACCTACAAAATGGCAGAGGCTAATAAAGCTTTTGCACATTACCGCTGGTAATCATTTTGTAATTTTGGTGGAGTACAATCGTACTTCACTTCATCGACCTCTTTTGTGACTTACATGTAAGGTAGTTCATAAAAGAGGTCACTCTCATATACAAACTTAAGGTATTTAAAAAATGGCAAGATCTCATAAACTTGAAGATGTAAGAAACATTGGTATTGCTGCACATATTGATGCGGGTAAAACAACAACAACAGAGCGTATTTTATTTTATACGGGCGTAGAGCATAAAATCGGTGAAGTTCACGATGGTGCTGCAACTATGGACTGGATGGAACAAGAGCAAGAGCGTGGTATTACAATTACTTCAGCTGCTACAACTTGTGAGTGGTCTGGCAAACAGATTAATATTATAGACACTCCGGGTCACGTTGACTTTACAATTGAAGTTGAGCGTTCTATGCGTGTTCTTGATGGCGCGGTATCAGTTTTCTGTGCCGTTGGTGGGGTTCAGCCACAATCTGAGACTGTATGGCGTCAACGTAACCGTTACCGTGTTCCATCTATTGTTTTTGTTAATAAAATGGATAGAACAGGTGCAGACTTTTATGAGGTTGAAACTCAAATTCGTGAGCGTCTCAAAGGGAATCCAGTTCCAATTCAACTGCCAATCGGTGCTGAAGAAGGTTTTGAAGGTGTTGTTGATTTAGTAAAAATGAAAGAGATTGTTTGGGATATGGAAGCTGAAATGGGTTCTGCATATCATGAACAAGATATTCGTGCAGAGCTTCAAGATAAAGCTGATGAGTATCGTGCAAATATGATTGAAAAAATTTCTGAAGCAGAGATCAATGAGCATCTTATGGAAAAATTCCTAGAAGGTGAAGAGATTACTAACGAAGAAATTATTGCAGGAATCAAAGCAGCTACAATTGATATGGAAATTGTTCCAATGACTCCAGGTACTGCATTTAAAAACAAAGGTGTTCAAACTCTACTTGACGCTGTTGTTGCTTACTTACCATCACCGTTAGAATCAGATGCTATCACAGGTACTATGATGGAAGATGAGAGTATAGAAGTTGCTGTTCCTTCAAGTGATGAGGGTGCTTTTGCTGCACTAGCATTTAAAATTATGACAGATCCATTTGTTGGAGTTCTTACTTTTATTCGTGCATATCGTGGTTCATTAGATTCAGGATCTTATATTCACAACACAACAAAAGATAAAAAAGAGCGTATTGGTCGTATTGTTAAGATGCACGCAATTAAGCGTGAAGAGGTAAAAACAATCTATGCTGGCGAAATCGGCGCTGTTGTTGGTCTTAAATCTACAACTACAGGTGATACTTTATGTTCTCCAGAAGAGTTAGTTGTTCTTGAGCGAATGGATTTTCCAGATCCAGTTATCTCTGTTGCAGTTGAGCCTAAAACAAAAGCAGATCAAGAAAAAATGGGTATCGCACTTGGAAAACTAGCTGCTGAAGATCCATCTTTTAGAGTTCACACTGATGAAGAGACTGGACAAACTATTATCTCTGGAATGGGTGAGTTACACCTTGAAATTCTTGTTGATAGAATGTTCCGTGAATTCAAAGTTGATGCAGAAGTTGGTGCACCTCAGGTTTCTTACCGTGAATCAATTAAAGATGAAGTAAACCAAGAGTACAAATATGCGAAACAGTCAGGTGGGCGTGGTCAGTTTGGACATGTTTACCTTACTATCAAGCCAGGTGACGCAGGTACAGGTTTTGTATTCCATAACAAAATCAAAGGTGGAGCGGTTCCTAAAGAGTTTATTCCTGCTGTTGAAAAAGGGTGTTCTGAAACTATGAATAATGGTGTTCTTGCAGGTTATCCGATGGAAGATATTGATATTACTCTTTATGATGGTTCTTACCATGATGTTGATTCAAATGAGATGGCATTTAAACTTGCAGCTTCTATGGGTATGAAAGAGGGTTGTCGTAAAGCTTCTCCTGCAATTCTAGAGCCAATGATGAAAGTTGAAGTAGAAGTTCCTGAGGACTATATGGGTGACGTTATTGGTGACCTTAACCGTCGTCGTGGACAGGTGAACTCTATGGGTGACCGTTCAGGTAATAAAATTGTTGATGCCTTTGTACCACTTGCTGAGATGTTTGGTTACTCAACTGACCTTCGTTCTGCAACTCAAGGTCGTGCTACATACTCTATGGAATTTGATCATTATGAAGAAGTTCCACGTAACGTGTCTGAAGAGATTCAGAAAAAACGTAACGGTTAATTTAAACTTTTCTCCTCTTTTTTGAGGAGAACCTCTTTTTTTCTTCTCTTATTTTTCTTTCTTAGTGTACAATATGTTAAAAACCAAAAGGTTTCATCATGCTTAAATATTTTCTACTACTCTTCTCTTCACTAACATTTTTATGGGCTACAAATCCATTGCCTTATGCACAGTTGGGGGATGATATTTATAATTCATTAGATGAGTATAAAAAATTAGCTACAAATATAAATCAAGAGAAATCTAGTATTGAGAGTTATATAAAAAAGGTTCAAAAAACAAAAAAGCTTGGCTATGAAGCAGAAATATCACCTAAGCTAAGTAAAAACTATCTTACACAGTTACGAGAATGCGATAAAGAGCGTCAAATTATTTTAACACAGCTTAATGCCTTACTGTACCGCTCGATGGATAACAAGGATACTAAGACATTTAAAAAGCTTATTGATAGTAATCTTATTAAGCTTAATAAAGTCCAAGATGATCTTATGCCTTTTTATAAAAATAATTTTAAATCGGGGAGTATTAAAAAACTCGATACTGTATTAGCAAGTGAAAAACGTTATAAAAGGGACAAAAAAGTAGCAAATAAAGAGTATCGTAACTATGTAGAAGAAAAACGTATTCAGAGAATGCGTGATGCAAGTGAAAAAGCAGATACTTCACGTGAAGCTGAACTAGATCAAGAAATTGCGAAACAACGCCAAGAGATAAATATTATGATGGAAAATGAGCTGATTCGTTAAAGATGCCAGATATACTCTTCGTCTTCATGAGGGCGTCCTTGAAGAGTATGATAGGGTTTATAACGGCTTTTATAAGATAAGCTTTGACACTCTTGTACATAGTAGCCTAGATAAATCCAAGAAAGACCTAGCTTTTTAGCATATTCAATTTGCTGATAAATTGAATATTTTCCCAATGAAAATTTTTGATAATCAGGATCATAGTAGAAGTAGATAGATGAGATACCATTATCTAAAATATCAATAAGGTCAATAGCTATGAGTTTGTCTTCATCAAAATAGAGCACTTCATATCCAAAGTCACTATAACCTTGTACAAAAGAGGTAAAATAATTTTCTGCACTGACTTTTTGATGATCCCAACCCCGTTTTATCTGCATAAAATCATGGTAACGTCTGAAGAGTTCTAAATGTTGTCTTGATAGTGTTGGTGTCTGTATGATTACTTTAAAATGAGATGCCTTTTTAATGACACGTCGATCTGATTTTGAAAATTTGTGTTTTGAAACATCGATTTTAATACTTTCGCATTTATTGCAATCACTGCAAATAGGTCTAAAAAACATAGTACCAAAACGGCGCCAACCTCTTTCTATAAGTTCACTACAGTGTTTTTTATCACACTCTTGAATAATTTTATAATGAGTAGTTTGATGGCAATCATCGAGATAAGAGCAGTTGTCATTGATGCTGCATTCTTGTAAAATTCTATTCATAATTGCCATTGTAATCTAGGCTAGCTAAGAAGTTGATTTAGCTTGGCTATAATGGTATTACAAAATGAGGTGAAAAGAGTTTATATGTTTGAGTGGATTATAAAACATCAAAGGTTATTTTCATTAGGGATGGGTTCTTTACTGCTTATTATCGCCCTAGGACTGTTTTTTTGGACTAATGAGAGTGCACTTTCAAAAGAAGAACGACTAGCTCAAGCTAATATAGCACGTATGCAAGCACGTACAGAAGGTGCTAATCACACTCAATCAGTTCACGCAAGCGCTACTTTAGATACATTTTACGAAGGTAGAGATAAACAGATGCAGTACCTCTTAATAATAATGATTATTGGAGGTATTGGATTTCTAGGCTTTGGATTTTTTAAAAAATCTTAGTGACTGTGCTCTTCAAGTTTTTCTAAAATAATTTTCTGTTTTCGTATTAAAAGCTTGATATAGTAAAGAATAACAATAATACTTATTCCAATAGCAAATATCCACCATATCCCTAGGGGTGTCTGATTTTCTGGGTCTCTCTTTTGCAATTTGTTTTTATTAATCATAGTTTCATTTACAAAGAGAGGTTTTTGAGTGCTGTTTTTTTCTACTGTTTTTATCGTATCTTGATCAGATTTTGAATAGATAAGTGCTCTGTCATCTGCTGGAGCAGAGACATAATTTTGATTTTTATTGCTATTGAGATCACATCCTAAGAAGAAGCTTATGATACTTACATGTAAGAGAAGAATGATGCTACTTTTGACTTTGAACAATTAAGACTCCTTCAATCATTTTATCAATATCACCATCTAAAATACCAGAGACGTTTGAGTAGGCTTCATTTGAGCGGGTATCTTTGACTTGTTGATACGGTTGCATTACATAGGAGCGAATTTGATGTCCCCAACCAATCTCACTTTTTTCTGCACCAGCTTCTTGGGCTTTTTGTTTTTCAAGCTCAAACTCATAGAGACGAGACTTTAGCATTTTCATAGCCGTTGCTTTGTTTTTATGTTGTGAGCGGTCATTTTGACATTGGACTACGATATTTGTCTCTATATGAGTGATCCGAATAGCAGATTCTGTCTTATTGACATGTTGTCCACCAGCACCAGAAGCACGGTAGGTATCGATGCGAATATCTTTATCTTCAACCACAATATCAATATCATCATCTACTTCAGGAGAGACCATTACAGAGCTAAAAGAGGTATGACGTTTGGCATTAGAATCAAAAGGGCTAATACGAACAAGGCGGTGAATTCCATTTTCTACTTTGAGATAACCATAAGCATTGTCACCTTTGATGATTACAGAAGCATCTTTGATCCCAGCCTCTTCACCTACTTGATAATCAAGTGTTTCAACACTAAATCCCCGCCGTTCTGCCCAGCGTTTGTACATACGAAGTAACATCAAAGCCCAATCTTGACTCTCTGTCCCTCCTGCTCCGGGGTGAATGGAAACAATAGCATTATTGGTATCATTCTCCCCACTAAGCAGTACAGCAATTTCCATGCTTTGAATAAGATCTTCAAGTGCACTTGCTTCTTCAAAAAGAGTCTCGATAGTCTCGTCATCACTCTCTTCTTTTGCCATATCATAGAGACCTGAAGCATCTTCAAGAGTACCAGCAGTGAGATGAAACTTCTCCAACTTGCGTTCGAGTTGTGTTTTCTCTTTTTGGATGATAGCAGCGTAACTTGCATCATTCCAAAAATCTTGAGAGTTTTCCATTGTTTCAATCTCACCCAAGCGTGCATTAATTATATCAGGTTGAATGACATTGGTGATATTTTGCATCTTTACATGTAAGGTTTTTAAAAGTTCGGTATATTCGTAATTGTCCATTGCGTAATCTTTATAAAGTTATAATACGCATTATATCAATCTTAGGCTAGTTTTTATGCATATTATCTCTACACCTTTAGAACTTCAAGCACTTTTAGCGAATGAGTCAGGAATTATCGGTTTTGTACCAAC